>JAFDFV010000096.1 GCA_019309665.1 Deltaproteobacteria bacterium
ATAATGTCCCTTATTTCAGCTTTTTTCTCTTTTTTTTTCCAGTTGAATATCAAGCTGCTTTAGCTTTTCTATTATTTCTTTAGTATTCTGATTTTCTATTACCAGCTTTTCGTATTTTTCAGTTAACGTTTTGTTTTCCTGCTTTAAAGTCGTGATAAGAGATTTTAATTCATTACAAAGGTCTTCATTTATTTTTAATTTATTTAAAAGGTTTTTATTTATTTTTAATTTATTTAAAAGGCTCATCAGATATTGAGCAGAGCTTTTTTGTTCGGCTCCATCCGGATCGAGTAAGATATATTCCTCCAGGTTTTTAAATGCATGCCTGTAATCGGGTTCAGGGTTTTTGAAGTGCGAATAAAGCAATGCTAAATAATAAAGAGAGGTCGGTCTGGATAATGACTCGTCTTCATTTTTCAGAGCTTTTTCTAAGCGAGAAATTTCGGTTTTAATTTCTTTTGTTTGTAAGGTGAGATAATAGGTTGAGTCTTTCATGTTTTTTGTTTGCTGTACACAACCAGTAATGGAAATTACCATACAAAGTAAGAAAAATAAAACGATTAGCTTTAAAAGATAGTTTGGTTTCACACGCCTCCATTATTTTGGAATCACTTTTTTCTTCGATTGATTATAAACACACTACCAGAAATTTTTTTTGCATGTTCTTTTAGTTCTGCGGCAATCTCTCCAATTTCAATATGACTTATCTGTCTTTTCTCCTTATTTGAAACAACAACAGCAATGGAAATAGACATGATCGGAAATTTTATTTTCTTGCCTTGACGTGTTTCCCCCAAGATATAACCATTTGCCCTGTCTTTACTATTATAGAAGTCAACAATCTTTTTGTCAAATCCTTCGATAATATGGGTGCAAAGTTTATTGTACCTTCCTATGGTTGTTAAGAGTACAAAATCATCTCCCCCGATATGCCCTACAAAATCATCATTTGTTCCATATTCGGCAGTTGTTTTTTCAATAATTTTTGCCGTTGTTTTGATAATTTCATTGCCCGCAGCATATCCATAATGATCATTGAACGATTTGAAATTGTCTATATCCAGCAAACAGAATGTCACAGATTTGCTTGCTGCCAGTCTATTTTTCAGAACATTCTCAATTGCTATTCCACCCGGCAGCCTTGTCAACGGATTTGCATTCAAGTTGGCTTCTTCCAGAGAGGCTAACAGATGAGCCATTTTAATAAAAGCATTTGCAAGTTCACCTAATTCATCCTGAGCTGTAACATCTGGGATATGATTGAACCTGCCTTTCGATATCTCATTTGTTGCTAATTTTAGCTGCTGGATAGATCTTGCGATATTGCGAGTTGTCAGGGCTGCTGCACCTATACCTAGAATAATGCCAAGACTTGATAATATAAAAGTAATGCGAAACGCTTTCAATCCGGCATCGCTATTCTTGATAATCATCTGGTTTTGATTTTCTTTTACATTCAACATCATCATTTGAATCAGGGCTATTAATTCGTCCAGCTTGCTTTTGATTTTTGCATCATATTCCTTTGTAATGATTGATGATTTATTGCCTATATTTTTTAGCCGATCTTTGTAAAGATTATTGAATTCATTATGGAGAATTAACAACTGCTTTGAAGGAATGTCTTGGGATTCTGTAAGGGCCTGAATTCTAGAGACAAGCATATCAAATTCTTGACTTCGCTGCCAAAACAGTCCTAGTATCTCCTGACTATCCAAAATTAAATAGCGACGGCCATAAGATTCTTGTGCCAGAAGGCTGTCGAGCATATTATTAGCGGCTTCCAGCAAAACAATATCATGTTCTATAATATTTTTGCTGGTCATATTTGCTTCATTAAGACTTGAAAGAGCGACTATAGTTATCAGGATCATAACCAGGAAAATCGGTAGATATCCCAAAATTATTTTCGTTGAAATGCTAAGTCTTTGAATTCTAGTTAAAAACACGAGATGGTGCCTCTTTTTACATTTAAAACATTGCCCGAAATAGGTTGGAATATAGATGGCAAATTCTAATGAAAAGACCTGCTTTGGAGAATGAGTGGACGCTGCAATACAACAGTGTAATTTGCAGATGGATTTTTTTAATTTTGCCAAAATAAATAAGCTTGCAACCTATTTATTTTCTGATAAATTCAATAGGACTAAAAATAATAACAGAAATTTACAAACTCGTAACGGTTTTTTAAAAATATATCTGCTTCCGGTTTGTTTCACAAAGCTAAATGTTACATAAAAATGAGTTTGTAAATTTCTGAATAATAAAAAGGAGCTTAAGTGTCAAATATAATACTCGTTTTCGAGCAAAAAATTGCTCAACTTAGTTAAAATATATCAACAATAATTAAAAAAATGGAAACACTCCAGCAACTTATAACAATTCTGATACCACTCGTCATAATAATGGATCCTCTGGGCAATCTTCCATTTTTTCTTCTTTTCACGGAGCAAAACACCCTCAATGAAAAACGGAAAATGGCCGGCGTTGCTTTATTGGCCGCCTGTCTTATTTTAATTTTTTTCAGTCTTACCGGCGATTTTGTATTGAGCTTTTTCAAGATTGGCCTTCCAGCCTTTCAGATCGCAGGAGGTTTGATCTTTTTTATTTATGCCCTGCAGATGCTTTATTTGATTCCAAGCGGAATTAAGACGACCCAGAAGGAAAAACAGGAAGGCATTGAAAAGTATAATGTAGCCATGGTGCCGCTTGCGACACCTATGCTTGCAGGTCCTGGCGCAATCACGGCTGTTCTGGTCTGGCAGCAGAATCCAGAGAATTCCGTCAGCAACGCCTTATTGTTTATAGCAATTATTACAGCCTGCCTTGTTATTTATTTTGTGTTTTATTTCGGAGAATGGATTCAGAAAATGCTGGGCGTCGGAGGTATTCGAGTAGTTATGCGCCTCATGGGGCTTTTGCTCGCAGTTCTTGCTGTGCAGTTTATGGTTAGCGGATTTCAACAACTTCGTTGAGACTTTAGAAATGTTATTCAGGAAAGCGTCTGATGTGTATAGTCTGGTTTTTGATCCACTGATCGAATTTAGATCTTAAATATCGTTTAAAGTGATATCTGGTTACCGGAATAAGCAGCAGCAGTCCTGCAATGTCGGTGATGAACCCGGGTGTTAAAAGAACAATTCCAGCTAAAAATATTATAAACGCGTCAATCAGATCTTCGGTCGGCGCTATTCCCTGCTGAAGGCTGGCTTTGATGCGCAGCATGGTTTGCAGACCCTGTATGCGGGCAAGGGTTGCTCCTGCAAAAGCAGTTATGATTACGACCAATACCGTGTTAAGTGCCCCTATTGAATAGCCGATTTTTATCAGCAGGTATATTTCAGCAACAGGTATAATTGTGAATGCAAGAAAAAGTTTGAGCATCATAGTATGCTAAATCCTTTTAAAATGAGAGCGTTGTAAGAAATCGCTCAATTTAGTTAATATAACGTAGCCGTGAACGGCTTGAAACTTGAAATTAGAAATTAGAAATTAGAAATTGCGAAGAACAGTACAAAAGCATGAAGGCCAAATTTACAATTTCGATGTCTCGTGAACGGCTACCATTTTTAAAAATATGAGCATTATATGAAATTATGTCAAGTTTAATCGTTTTTAATTAATGCTTGGGCTATGCCCGAGCGATTCTAAAAGGTTTTACCATTCCGAGGAGAATAAATATACTCAATAGTATCAAAAAGACAAAAAGAGAAAGAACAATATTTTTGATTCCCTTTAGGCACTTATAAGTCTTCAACCCATCAGGGATAGACTCTTATATATTATTTACGTCACCATATTTACGAATCAAAGCACTCAGACAGAGGTATTTATGAAAAAATCTATATCACAAGAGACTCTTCATCAAATGATTGCGCGCTGGACATCTCCTCGCCCGGAGAATTATCGGTTTAAAATTTATACAGACACATCAGATTTTTTTCGTGTTGAATATGGGAGTGTGGCAGTTCTTGATGAAAGGCCATTCCTGATTTTGCATAATGCAAAGGAAGGACGTTTCGGGCTAGATGATGAGGAAAAATTTTGGGTGAAGAGATCTATTGACTTGACTGATGGGAGCAGGAAGATCTTAAAGCTTGTTTTTCATGAAAAGTTTATGGCTAATATCGCGGGTATTGATTTTGAGTGCTTTAGGAGCCCCAGAAAAGAAGCGCGCATTTTAAAGCTGGTGGCTGATCATAAAAATTTCATGCATGGATATGCAGTAGCGGATGAAAAGGGAAATATTGTTAGAGTATTAGACATAGTTAATGGAAAACCGCTCCATGATTATGTGCAAAATTTAAATCCTGATCACCAGGCTTATTTTTATGAGCAGTTCCCCGGCATTTTAAGTAAATATATTGAGTGCATTAAAGCTATTAAATTTCTACATGAAAATGGTGAGAAACACGGTGATATTCGTAGAGATCATATTTTAATTGACAGGCACAGCAAAGATTTTCGCTGGATAGATTTTGACTATAATTACCGGCAAAGAGAGAATATATATGGTTATGATCTCTTTGGTCTGGGTAATATTTTGATATTTCTGACAGGAATGGGCGACGTAATGATGACTGACCTTAAGAAACAAAACCATCCTGCTTTAAGTTCACTGACAGATGATGATGTTAATATTGTTTTTCACAATCGTGTGGCAAATTTAAAAAAGGTTTATCCATATATACCTGAAACTCTTAACAGGGTACTCATGCATTTTTCAACTGGCGCCAACTGGTTTTATGATAACACCAGCCAGATGCTGGAAGATTTGGAAGAGTTCACGAGGTCAATTTAGGTTAATAATACATTGCCAAAAACTTGCAAGGAGGAAAAAACATGAATAAAGAGCTTGTTTTTAATAAGAACATTCTTATTGCAGTTGATGAGTCAGAGAACGCCCGTCGTGCAGTTTTATATGTGGCTCAACTTCTGGAAGGCGCAGAGGGCTTCAGGGTTACTATTCTGCATGTAATTAATGAACCGGAAGAAGATTACTTTCCTACAACCGATGAAAAGGAGAAATGGCTCGGCCAGTATAAAAAGAAGGTTGATAAAATGCTGGAGGACTATAGTCAGATATTGATACAGAATGGTTTTGATCAGAGTGCGGTTTCGGTTCGCTCTACCTTGCGCTACTGTCCATCCATGGCACAATGTATTCTGGAAGAAAGAGATGAGACAGAATACAGCACCGTAGTAGTTGGAAGACAAGGGCTTTCACGAAGCGAGGAATTCCTCTTTGGCAGTGTCTCCAGCAAGATCGTTAACTATGCGCGGAACTGTACGGTCTGGGTGGTTGAGTAAAAACGCTGATATAATGCATTCAAACTGATCTTTGACAGTAAAATATCATGTATCCATTAAACTTTCATTGATAGCGCTTAAATATCCGGTTTTTCCAGTCTGTAGCGCAGTGAATCAAAGCTTATGTTGAGATATTTAGCAGCCTTTGTTTTTGAACCATTTGCCTTTTGAAGAGCTTTTTTTATCAAAAGCTTCTCTACCCTTGCCAGCTCCTCATTCAGATTTATGCCTTTTTCAGGAATGCCGGCGCTTAAAACAGTATTTTCATCTATCTCACCTGTTCCAGGCATAATGAGGTTTTCCGGTAAAATTATATTCGTTGTTTCGAGGGCAACACTTCTTTCAATGATATTTTCCAGCTCCCTTACATTTCCGAAAAAAGGGTACTCCATAAGAAGCCTGAGGGCATAAGGAGATATCTTCTTGATTTCCTTTCCAAATTCTTTCGAATACTTTTCTATAAAGTATCTTGCCAGCAGGGGAATGTCTTCATTTCTTTCCCTTAAAGGCGGAATCTTTACAGGAATTACGTTGAGCCTGTAATAGAGATCTTCTCTGAAATCGCTATTTTTAACTTTTTGCTCCAGATCCTGATTTGTGGCGGATATGATCCTTACATCTACCTTGATATTTTCTGTACCACCTATTCTTCTAAAGGTTTTTTCCTGAACTACCCTGAGGAGTTTGACCTGAAGAAACTGGGGCAACTCACCGATCTCGTCAAGAAAGATCGTTCCCATGTGCGCGACCTCAAAAAGGCCGGGTTTATCCACATGGGCTCCGCTGAATGCCCCCTTCATATAACCGAACAATTCACTTTCCAGGAGGTTTTCCGGTATGCCGCCGCAGTTTATAATGACAAATGGTTTATCTTTTCTGGAACTGTTTTCATGGATGGCCCCGGCAACAAGCTCTTTACCTGTGCCGCTTTCACCAGTAATAAGAATGTTGGCAGCAGTATTCGCCACTTTTCTAACAAGTGAATAGACCTTTAACATCCCCTTGCTTTTTCCGATCATATTTCCAAAGCAAAGAGCATCCTCTACGTCCTTCATGAAAACAGCATCTTCCTCTTTGACACCCTTCTTGCTGAGCGCATCCTTTATCACAGCCTTTAGGTCCTCAAGGTCAAAATTTTTTTCAAGATAGTCGTATGCCCCCTCTTTCATTGCGGCAATCGCTGTCTCCCCGGAAGCGTAACCTGTAATTAATATGACCAGGGTTTTCGGTGAAACCTCCTTGATACTTTTCAAGACATCGATTCCATTGATTTTGGGCATCATCAGATCAGTAATGGCTATGTCGAATTTATGCTTTTTGCAGAGATCTAACGCCTCTTTACCTCCGGAAGCAGATATAACCTCATATCCTTCTCTGACAAGCAGAATCTCAAGAAATTCTCTCATACCCTGATCATCATCAACAACGAGAATCTTCGCCATTCATTACTCCTGTAT
>JAFDFV010000097.1 GCA_019309665.1 Deltaproteobacteria bacterium
GAAAGGATCGAGTAGCGCCTTTTCTGTGTACACATACCGCCCGTTTTTCACCATCCACGATATGATATTCTTTTTTTGCTATATTATGACATACATCATAAACCAGATTCATGCTAAGATCTGTTGGCCCCATACCGAAAACTCTTGAAAAAACCTCACGGGATCTGTGCAGCATAATCTGCCTGTTAGCCCATGCATAGTTTGCAGCACAGGCCATTGCATTGTAGTAACGCAAACCTTCTTCTGACTGAATCATAGCGCAGGCAAGCTGTCGGTCCGGCAGATCAAATCCCAGTTTTTTAACATGTTTTGTCATGAATGCGAGAAAGTCGTCACAAACCTGGTATCCAAATCCCCTTGAACCTGAATGAAGCAACAATGTAACCTGCCCTTCAAAAAGACCGAATGCTTGAGCAGCGACTTTATCAAAGATTTTATCCACTACGCCTATTTCAAGAAAATGATTTCCTGAGCCTAAAGTGCCAAGCTGCTTTCGTCCTCTTTCCAGCGCCCTTTGACTTACAGTTTCAGGGTCGGCATTTTGCATGCATCCTTTATCTTCTGTATGCTCAACATCTGAGTCTTCTCCAAAGCCATGCCTTACAGCCCATCTGCTGCCTTCTTTAAGAACTTTTTTTTCTTCTGCTATTGAAAGTTTAACAAAACCTGTTGAACCTACTCCGGAAGGAATATTTTGGTAAAGCGCATTTATAAGTTCTTCAAGCCTTGGCCTGACTTCCTTCTCAACAAGGGAAGATGCTGATAGACGAACACCGCAGTTGATGTCATATCCTACTCCGCCTGGTGAGATTATGCCATTTTCCCAGTCAAATGCTGCAACACCGCCTATGGGAAAACCATAACCCCAGTGCATATCGGGCATTGCCAACGATGCCTTTATAATGCCGGGAAGCGTTGCCACGTTTGCAACCTGCTTTAACGCTTCTTCCTGCTTGATGTCTTTAAGCATTGAAGCGTTTGAATATATAATGCCAGGCACGCGCATGGCACCGGTTTTAGGAAGTTCCCATCGGTATTCGTCTATGTTTTTTAATTCAATGGTCATTTTTTCACCTGTACGATTACACAACAAATTACAAGTGCCTAAAGTGAGCTAAAGATTTAAGTGCCTAAAATGCCTAAAGTTGAGGGACGCCTTTGGCGTGTTAATTGATAACACAGAAATAGAAACAGTTATACTTCCCTATGCATTAATGACTCAAGAAACCTATATATTAATAGGCAGAATTCCTTAACTTTAGGCACTTTAATATACTTTAGCTCACTTTAGGCACTTTTAATATTTAAACATCAAATATTATCTTCGACTTCCAACCAAGCGGTCCCTTTTCAACCTGAATCTGGTGGTACGTTACTGCCTTTATCTCATTTTTGATTTCATGACGGTCAGGATCATAAGGATCGAACTTAACTGTTGCTGTAAGTTCGTGTTCTGTCAAATAAGAGATATCTGTTATTTTAACAAGCATTTCTTTGCATGTCCATAGATATAACAGTTCTCTCAGCCAGTTTACCATAGTATCAGGCCAGTCATCCCCGGTTATATGGACTTCATATTCATTTAAGCCTTTTAAAGCATTGATATCTGCAATAAGATCAAACAATGCAAATGCGGCATTAGCAAAAAGGTCTTTTGCGTCAGCTCCAAAAACGTGAATGCCGAGATCGGCAGAAATAAATAATCTGGATTGTTTTTTTGTTAGCTCGGATAAAGCGTATAGTTCCAAGCAGGATTTATTCCATTAACCTGCATCAAAAATATCCCTCAAGGTAATAATTCGATCAAAATATCCATAATTAGTCAGAGAATCATCCGCTCCTTCGGTTGTGATCAGCACTTTGTGAATAGTGCTGTTTTTAGGGTTAGGGAAAAGGGCCAGTTTTTTTTCAAATTCTTCAATAATTTTTGGTGTAACTTTGGATTGCAGATATTTTACCTCGCATAGAGTGTAAACTTTATCGTCTCTATCATATACCAGATCAATTTGATAGCCTCGTTTTTCCATATCCGTCCTCCGATTAAAAAAGGCGCCGGACTTATACCTGACTGATTCAAATCCAAGTATTTTGGCAAACAATCTTTGGTTTTTCCTACACATCCTTTCGAAGGCGAATCCCAGCCATTTGTAATGAGAATTCGTGTTTAAGGCAAGGGAAGGATTGCTGTTAAAATTGCCTTCATCAATATTTCTCTCAATCGGTTTTATAAATTTAAAATAAAACTGAAGATAGGCGTCGCTGATACCATATCTGGCAAGAAGGCTGTTTTCCTTGAGATTAAAGGGGGTGTATTTTTGAATAAAGCCGCACAGTTCTGAATCAAGCAAAAGAAAACTCAAAGTTCCGCCCGACTGCAATTTAAGATGTTTGAGTATTTGATTACGATCAGCAAAGCTTCGTTTACTCAGAAAATCTATAATTTTTTTATAGTTCTTGTTTCTTGCCAGACTACTAATGAAAATACGTTTATATTCGTGGGAAAAAAAGCTGCCCGCAGTAAATGAGTTCTTACAAAGACTTAAAAATACAGACGTTTCCTGGTTGATCCACTTCAGGTATTCTGGAATTCCACCAACACTGAGATAGGCGTCCATAATTTCTCTATCGGACCTTTTTTTCAAAAACTGTTTTGTCTCGGTCAAACTGAATTCTTTAAGAGAAATTTCATACAAGGAGCGATTGTATAGCGCTTTTGAATGAAGGATATTATTAACCATAAACGATGGCGAAGAACCGCATAAAACAAGAATCAGTTTTTGATTGTGACGGAAATGGTTATCCCAAAAGTATTTGAGTTCTGAAATAAATTTATCTTTATAATCAGCCAACCACTGAACTTCTTCAAAATAAAGTGTCCAAATCCCTTTTTTAACAACATCGGCAATGAGTTTTAAAAAATTTGTCCAACTTCTGATTTTGACTTGTGCCAATAAAGCATTGTTGCTATATTCAGAAAACTGCCACATCACATGTTCCATCTGTTCAGGTTGCGATAATCCTTCGATACCTTCAAATTTCAAAATATTTCGTTTCCTGAATGCCTGTTCGAGAAGTTCGGTCTTTCCAACCCGTCGTCTGCCATAAACGACAACTATTGAAGCCTCGCCACTGTTGCTGATTTCGGACAGCTTCTCCAGTTCATGGTTCCTTCCAACAAAATTTTTGTTAAATTTTATTGTTTTGGGTTTCATTTGATAATTTTTTCTTGATATCATAATAAGTTATCTTGTATTTATGTAACTTCTCAATAAATCAGGGCAAATTACATGATACAAGGCTCGCCCACTGATAATGAAATGTAAGAATATCTGAAACTCGCACCTAAGTGAGCCTAAAGAAAAAACAGTGGCCAATCCTTTTTAATATGTATTGGTTAAGCGATAGAGCATATGTTTTTAAAGATAAATTTTCTTATGCGCTGTTTTTTCTCAAAGCTCACTAAGATACTCAAACAGTCAGCTATTTTACATTTTATTATCAGCGGACTCGTCTTTTTATTTTTACCCGAACTTTTTGAGAAGTTACGTATTTATAGAAATAATCAGTTTACAATGGATGAAAACAATTTTTTATAGTTTGTCATTTTTTAGCCATTTAGTCAATAATTTTTCTCTTTTGGCTATAATCATCATATAAAATACAGCCAATTAAGCAACTATTTATACGATTTGGCTTGATCTAAAAACTTTCTATTTCAATATTTTTGGGATTTGAGACCCGCCCGCCTCGCCTGAGCACGAGCATCTTAAGCGGAGCATCTTGCTTGTATGGAAGTGCGATGGCGGGCAGAGATCTGATGATATATTTTTTGTGGCAAACAGGACGTTTTACAAACCAAAAGATATCAGAACTGTTCGGCCTGTCGTGCTTATCCATTAGCAGACGAGTTGGTATTTTCAGAAAAAAACTTTGTATGGTCGATAAAACCTTTAAAAAGGAATATGGAATAAGTGCGTTAATTAAGATCTGACACCAAAGTTTATGCTGACGTGTAGTTCTCGGTCGAAGAAAAAGGCCAACTCCTGACCGCAAAGGTCGAATTTTGGTCACCTTCACCTTCGGGAAATTTATAAAGGAATAAAAAATGAAAAACAACCAAAATCACAAGCCCGATACTGTGAGCGCTGAAGTATTTATCAGCTACGCCAGCCAGAATAAGGATCAAGTGCAGGAAATCGTCCTGCATCTGGAGGCGGCCGGGGTGAGAGTCTGGCGCGATCAACAGAAGATCCTGGGAGGCGGTAACTTTGGTCAGGAAATTGTTAAGGGAATCAAAGGCTCTAAAATCCTGATGCTGATGTGCACCGACGCGTCATTGCGCTCTAAAAACGTCAAGCAGGAAATTCAGCTTGCCTGGAAATATAACGTGCCTTATCTGCCCCTTTTGCTGGAACCTGTCAGCTTTCCAGAGCAAGTTGAATACTGGCTGGAGGGATGGCAATGGATCGAAGTCCTGGACCATCCGCATGAAAAATGGCTCCCGCACGTGCTTTGTTCCATTGAATCCATTTGCAAGGTGGGAACTGCAACCCCATCGAAAGCAGTGAGCACTCCAGGCCGGAAGGTTTTACAGCCCACCCGGATCATGGCAGGTCTTGATGGCCTGCGCAAAATCGCCGGATTTACCGATCAGATCTGGCCGTTTCCTTGTCAGGGTTCCCAGCGTGGTCTGACCCGCTCTGTTTTGCGCGACCTTGGAGCTCCACAGGACAATGTTGAGCACATCTACAGGCTTGGCAGTAACGTCTCTGCCTGGCGATTGAGGCGGACCAGAAGTGCCATCTCCTGCTTCTCGATGAAGGTACTTCAGGGAAGACATATTGCCTCTGCCCATCGCAGTTCGCCGAAAATACCAGTATCCCTAAAGGCCTAAACATAATTCCGCAAATAAAATCTCCCTATGACTCCTTTGTGATCAGCGGTGCCCCGGGGCGTGAGCATCTGCTTGCGATTCTAACTGATGAACCGCTGGACCTGGACTGGATGCCGGTCAACCCCAATGTTCCTGCCCGCGTCCTCAACCAGGCGGATATTGACAATCTGATAAAAAAGTTAAATGCCCTTGAAGGAAACAAATGGACCGCTCTGTCTACGTATTTTGATGTGATATCATGATGATTTCGTAAGAAAAAAGGAGCACACTCCATGTCCGAAGATATTCAACAACAAATCTCAAAACTCAATCAACGGGCCGAAAAGCTTTATCAGCAGGGCAGATATGAAGAAGCAATCCAACCTGCTTCCCATGCCCTTGATCTGTCTTTTCAATATCTTGGCGAAGACCATCCGGATTTTGCCACCAGCCTGAGCAACCTGGCAGGGCTTTACTATTCGATGGGCAATTACTCCCAGGCCGAGCCGCTTTATAAACAAGCCATGGAGATTCGGCGCACGGCCCTTGGCGAAGACCATCCGGATTTTGCCACCTGCCTGAACAACCTGGCAGAGCTATACATTGCCACTGACCGGGAAACTGAGGCCTTGCCATTAATGGAACAGGCTGCTTCCATAGATGACCTGATGATCGGACAGGTATTTTCAATCGGTTCTGAGAGCCGGCGCACGGCATATCTCAAAAAAGTGCGGTGGAAACTTGAACTCTTTATCTCTCTGGTCTCACAACATCTTTCTTTATCGCAGGCAGCGATACATTCGGCCATTGAGCTTGTTTTACGACGTAAGGCCATTGGCGCAGAGGCATTGGCTGCCCAGCGGGATGCTGTTCTTGGCGGGAGATATCCTGAACTGGAACCAGAACTTAAAGATTTAATCAACCTGCGAATGCAAATTGCCCAAAAGACCCTGGCAGGACCGGGACATGAAGGTCTGGCAGAGCATCAGAAAATCTTATCTATCTGGAACAAACAAAAGGAAAATCTGGAAGCAGAGCTGGTTAGACAGATACCCGAAATGAACCTGGAGCAGAAACTCAAACAGGTAGACCGGCAGGCAATAGCATCTGCCCTGCCTGAAGGGGCGGCCTTGATTGAGTTTGTCCATTTTGATGTTCATGATTTCAAGGCGGTGCCTGCCAAGGGAGAATCTAAATGGAAGCCGGCCCGTTACCTGGCGTTTGTCATTTTGGCCGGAGAACCTGATAATGTGCAGATGATAGACCTGGGAGAAGCGAGATTCATAGACAAAAGCATAGCACAGTTCAGGGACTCGGTCACAGGTGGGCCTGAAGATGTCTGTTCTGACCAGGCGGCAACCGGGTTTTTGCCGGCAGATGATCTCATAACTAATCAATCAACCAAGCCCACAGGCGTCTTTTTACGCCTGCCTGGATATTTAAGACCGGAGCAGACAGAGACCGAGCGCGACCTGGGGGCTGTTCCTGAGGAATCTGTCCAGGTACCAGGCAACGAAGACGGCGTTAAGCTGCGCAAAAGCATCTTTGACAAGCTGAAACCTGCCCTGAGCAAGTGTAAACACCTTTTTATTTCACCTGACGGGGAACTGAGCCGGATTCCTTTTGAGGTCTTGCCAAATGAAACAGGCCGCTTTCTTATTGATGATTATCACATCAGTTATCTTGGCGCAGGCCGGGACATCCTGCGTTTCGGGACAGAATCCACTGGTCAGCCCGCTGGATCACTAATAATTGCTGATCCTGATTTCGACCTTGGCTTAAAAAAATCAGGGCGACTGCCACAAAGAGGCAAACTCTATGGCCGCCAGTCCCGTGATCTGGATCGATCCAGATCACATTTTGGCCGTTTGCTGGGCACACTAAAGGAGGGTATTAGTGTCAGCAATATGCTGGGTGTAAAGCCATGGCTCAAAGGAAATGCCCTTGAGGCCCGGATCAAGAAATACCGTTCACCACGTATCCTCCATTTTGCCACGCATGGTTTCTTTCTGAAGGATCAAGAACGAGATCCCAATAAGGAAAAACGTGATCTGGGTGCCTTGGGCACCCTGGGTTTTGCTGAATCAGATGGCATGGGAAGATTGTCCGGACTGGATCTTGAGAATCCCCTTCTTCGTTCAGGCCTGGCATTAGCAGGTGTCAATACCTGGCTCAAAGGCCAAAGCCCCCCACCTGATGCTGAAGACGGCCTGCTTACTGCCGAAGACGTGACCGGCATGGACCTCCTGGATACGGAGCTGGTAGTACTTTCAGCCTGTGAAACCGGCCTTGGAGAAGTCCGCACAGGTGAAGGCGTTTTTGGACTGAGGCGATCCTTTGTTCTGGCCGGAGCAGACACACTGGTGATGAGTCTGTGGAAAGTACCGGATCAGCAGACCAGGGAACTAATGGAGGATTTCTACAGCCGCATATTAGCCGGAGAACCACGTGCTGAAGCCCTTAAGAATGCCCAGATGTCCATCAGATCCAAACACCCTCATCCATTCTATTGGGGTGCATTTATCTGCCAGGGAGATCCCAGCCCGCTGTCATCCGGTTAGTGCCTGACCGAAAACCCCTGTTTTCGGTCAGAAATTCGAAATTCGAAGCACGAAATACGAAACAATAACCCAAATACGAATTTTTTTAATGCCAAAAACATTGTATTTCCAATGCGTTAGTTTTGGTCATTTTGTCATTTGGTATTCGAATTTGTTTCGGATTTCGGATTTCGATATTCGGATTTTGCCTGAACATGACTTTTCGTTCAGGCATTAGTTATGTTGTGAGTATTTTGGAAGAATGGGGGGGCGAGGGAGCTACTTAACCCGAGTGTTAGTCCAGGACCGCAATAATTTCGCCTGTTCGTTCAGTATGATATCCGCCTAAAGCTTCAACCCGCTTTTTAAATTTTGCGGTGTTTATGGTTTCAAGCAGAATCCGGATATTTTTTGACTCGAAATGTTCTTTTGGAATTACAAGGTCGTACTGTTCTGTGACAACAGGTATAAAATTCAGATTAAGCGCCTTTGCGGCAGCATAAATTCCCAAACCCACATCTGCTGCCCCGCTGAGCACTGCAACCGCTACAGACATGTGAGTATATTCCTCATTTTCATATCCCCTTATTGCCCTGGGTTCAATGTCTAACTGTTGCAGCCTGTAATCAAGAAGGATCCTTGTTCCCGATCCAGCCTGTCTGTTTACAAACACAATATCGTCGCGACCAAGATCTTCTATACCTTGTATTTTCTTTGGATTGCCGGGAGGCACAATCAACCCCTGGTCTCTGAATACAAGATTGACAAGCCTTATACTGATATTCGGCAAATATTTCTTTATATATGATATGTTATAAGAACCGTCTTCGGTGTCTAAAAGATGTGAGCCGGCCAGGTGACATACTCCCTTTTTTATCGCCATCAATCCGTCAGCAAGGGTGTCAAGTGAGTTGTCGTGACTTCCAACCGCAACAATTGTATTTTTTATATAAGACACGGGACGCAGGAGTTCTGCATCAACCTTTTCATAAGTATTTAACCCTTCTATATGATTTGGAATACGAATAATCCCATCTGCCCTGGTTAAGGTAGTTATGCAGCCCGCACCTCTCGGCAAAGGAGTTGCCACAATCCTGTCACCAACAACACCAAGCTTTACGCGCAGGAATTCTTCCACACCAAGCTTTGATGCGATCTTTCGTGTGGGTTCTACCTGTAGTTTTGTCCGTTCATTGTCCACCTGGTCAAGCATTCTGTAAATCAGAGGACGTACAAACTGCTCAAACGCCACGATTGATGATACCTGATATCCCGGCATGCCAAATACAGGCTTGTTATTTACTGAGCCTATTATTACCGGTTTTCCGGGCATTATTGTTACACCATGGACATGTACCTCTCCCAGATCGCTGATTACGCTTTTTGCATAATCTTCTGATCCCGCGGATGATCCTCCCATAATAAGGACAATGTCAAAGTCGCTGTTTGCGGCATCATAAACAGCCGCCTTTATTTTTTCCATATCATCTTTAATTATCTCATGCCTTATAAAAGAACCGCCGCAAGATTCAATAAGTTTGCCAAAGACAAACGAATTTGTTTCAAGAGCCTGACCCGGCTTAATATCTTCAATTACAGCATTTCGCCAGTCAACAAGTTCTGATCCTGTCGGAATAATAAGCGCTTTTGGTTTTTTCTTTACTGGGACTGAAAATATGCCTCCGGACAACAGCGCCCCCATAATAACATGGTTTTGTGGGAACAACAGCTCTGTTGCTACTATATCTTCTCCCATCTTGCGAACGTTTTGCCAGGGGTAAGCCGGTGCTTCTATTTTTAGACTGTTTTCATCTATAACATTTATATGTTCAACCATAATAACTGCATTTGTATTTTCAGGAAGCATATTTCCGGTATTGACAAAGAATGCATTTTCCCCGACTGTAAGTTCCATTGGACTTAATTCGTTTGCTCCAAATGTATTTTCAGCTTTGACTGCAATTCCATCCATAGCGGATGCGTGAAAATGAGGTGATGAAAGCTTTGCCGTTACCGCCTCTGCAAGCACCCTTCCTACTGAATCGGAGGCCGAAACAAATTCACTCGGAAAAACTTTATCTGAAGGAAAAAGATCAAAAAGGATTTCACGTGCCTCTTTCAGGGTTTTCATCTTTAAATATATGTTGCGACTATTGTTCATTTTTTTATACCGGAATAACCCAGACCTTTGAGCCTTTATCCAGTCCCTCTGTATTTATTCCTATCTCGATGAGGCCGTCGGCCTTTGTCAGATTGCTTATGAGCCCTGACTTGCCAAGAACCGGTTCAGCCCACTTAATACCGTTTCTTTCTATCAGCCTGACACGCATATAATCTATACGTCCCTGAGCGGATGATATATTTCTGCTAAGCAGTGCGGGTATTCTTAATTCCTTTTTATACTTTAAAGAAAGACCGCTTATTTTTTCAATAAATGGCTGGATGACAATTTCAAATACTATCATAGCCGATACAACATGGCCAGGCAAACCCCATATGGCTTTATCACTGGTCTTGGCCAAAATTGTCGGTTTACCGGGGCTTATGGAAATTCCATGGACCATAATATCTGAGCCCGGCAAAGAGGAAAGTACTTCTACTGTCAAATCCCGTGTTCCAACAGAACTGCCTCCTGAAATCAAAACCATATCCGAATGAGCAATCGCAATAGAACACTTCTCTAAAAGAGCGTCAAAATCATCCCCGACGATTCCATAAGTGACAGGGATGCCACCTGCTTTTTGTACCAGGCTTGATAGAGTATAAGTATTTATATCACGAATCCGGCCTTTGTCAGGTATATTATTTATCGGTACTATTTCATCTCCGGTAGAAATAATACCAATAACCGGTTTTTTATATACTTTTACAGAATCCTTGCCGAGAGCGGCAAGTAATCCTATTTCCTGAGGCCTGAGCCTCTGGCCACACAAGAGTATATTATCTCCTTTTTTAATATCTTCTCCTGTTGCTAATACATGCCGGCCAGGTGCAAGACTTCTGTATATTTCAATAGTTGCTTTATCTATAATTTCCGTATATTCAACCATTATAACGCTGTCTGAACCATCGGGCAACATTCCTCCTGTAGAAATTCTCGCAGCCTCGCCGGAACCTATTGAAAAGCCGGCAGGTTTACCCATATCAATTGTACCTTTGACTGTCAGATATGCTGGATTTTCTTCAGTTGCGCCAAAAGTAGATGAAGCTTTAACTGCATAGCCATCCATAGTAGAACGAGCAAAATCAGGCAGGTTAATGTCGGAAACAATGTCAACAGCAAGGATTCTTTCAAACGCTTTATGCAGCTCAACAAATTCAGTCCCAACATTGGGAAAGCCGGCAGAATATTTGAGTGT
>JAFDFV010000098.1 GCA_019309665.1 Deltaproteobacteria bacterium
GCACTTGCAGACAGTTTCCAGTATAAACTTTCAAAAGAAAGATCGTAAAATTGGTATCCTTCATTTGCTGGTTTGCACTTTTTAGAGGTGTTTCCAGCTTCGGCCAAAAATAAAACTTGAAGTGCCTAAAATGCCTAAAGTATGTTAAAGTGCCTAAAGTTAAGGAGTCGCTTCGCTCTATTAATTTACATAGAATTGGCAGCACCGAGAAGGTGCATGCATTCCTTAACTTTAGGCATTTTAGGCACTTTAGCTCACTTTAGGCATTTATTTTCGTGTAGTCGTACAAGTTTAAAAAAGTCTCAACTACTTTTGACGTATTTTGAAAGATGCCAAATTTATGAATGAAAAAGTAATTATTTTTGATACAACACTAAGAGATGGTGAGCAGTCTCCGGGAGCTAGTATGAATACCGGAGAAAAAATGCGGCTCGCTAGACAGTTGGAAAAACTCGGCGTTGATGTGCTGGAAGCCGGATTCCCCGCCGCATCTGAGGGAGATTTTGAGGCAGTTGCCCAAGTAGCGGGTGTTGTAAAAAATATTGAGGTTGCCGCACTGGCAAGAACACACAAAAATGATATTGACCGTGCCTGGGCTGCAATTTGTCATGCAAAAAATCCCAGGATTCATACATTTATAGCTACTTCAGATATTCATATGAAATATAAGCTGAAGATGAATAGAGAAGAAGTGGTTAAAACTGCTTTTGAAGCTGTCAAATACGCAAAATCTTTTACTGACAGTGTTGAATTTTCAGCAGAAGATGGATCAAGAAGTGATCGTGACTTCCTCTGCCGGGTTTTCGAAGCGGCAATTGAAGCCGGGGCTACTACTCTTAACCTTCCTGATACAGTAGGATATGCTATTCCACAGGAATTTGGTGATCTTGTAAAATATGTTATGGCGCACACCTCAAATATACATAAAGCTGTCCTGAGCGTTCACTGCCACAATGATCTTGGTCTTGCCACTGCAAATACTCTTGCAGCAATATACGCCGGAGCCAGACAGGCAGAAGTAACTATAAATGGAATAGGAGAAAGAGCAGGCAATACTTCACTTGAAGAAGTGGTAATGGCGCTGCACACAAGACCCAATTTTCTTCCTGTATATACCAATATAAATACTGAACATATTTACCCGACAAGCCGGATTGTAAGCATGATAACCGGAATTATGGTTCAACCGAATAAAGCAATCGTAGGAGCCAATGCATTTGCCCACGAAGCTGGAATCCATCAGGATGGTATGCTGAAGAATCCCATGACATATGAAATCATGAAGCCTGAAACCATAGGGTTAAGTAAGAGTAAGCTTGTTCTGGGAAAGCATTCCGGCAGACATGCGCTTCGCTCACATTTAAAGGAATTAGGATACGATATTAGTGATGAAGAGTTAAAGCTTGTTTTTAAAAAATTCAAGGAGCTTGCTGATAAGAAAAAGCATATTTTAGATGAAGATCTGGAAGTCATTGTTACTGAGGGCATTTTAAGAACAGCGGAAGTCTTCAACCTTGAATATCTTCATGTTTCAAGCGGAACAACAGTTAAACCGACTGCAAATGTCAAGCTCAAAATAAATGAAAGATCTGCAGAAGGCTCTGGATCTGGAAATGGCCCGATTGATGCTGCCTATAATGTTATTGCAAAACTTACAGGTTCAAAATCAGAACTATTAAGGTTTTCAGTCAGCGCAATTAGTGGGGGCACGGATGCACAGGGCGAAGTTACTGTACGATTAAAAGAAAACGGACTTATTGCCCTTGGCAGGGGCGCTGATCCGGATATTATCACAGCCAGTGCCAAAGCTTATATCAATGGACTTAACCGGCTGGAATACTTAAAAGCAAATCCCATAGAAACATCTGAAGTTATCTAAATAATAGGTGGATAGGTAGAAGGCTGAAGACTGAAGGCTGTCAGGAAGCTTCACTTTTCAGCCTTCTACCTACCCGGCTTCAGTTCAATTACCACGTCAACTTATAAACTAATGTACGTCCCGCAAGTATATCCCAAGTATAGGCTAAGCAGAAGATCAATAGCAATTGAAAATCGGCATAAATAAATTGACAAATAATATTTATAAATATATAAACAATAAGCTATTTTATGTTCATATATTTATAAACTTTTTTATACTTATAATGTGTTTATTACCATGAAGGCTTTTCAAAAAAAACTGATTATTGAGCAGTTAAGCTCTACGCTAAACCGTTTCAAAATTTTGAAAACGATTATTCCGCCACAAAAAGGCTGGATACGTGCCATTCGTGACGCATTGGGGATAAACGGGAGGCAGTTTGCACAACGGCTCGAAGTTAACAGGTCGCGCATCACACGCATCGAGCATGATGAGGTCACCGGAAACGTGACCTTAAGAACTATGCATCGTGCAGCCGAGGCTTTGAACTGTGTATTTGTTTATGGACTTGTTCCGAAAACCAGTCTGCAGGATACAATAAAAAAACAGGCGTACCTCGTTGCAAAGAAACGAATGATACGGGTTTCTCATACTATGTTACTTGAAGATCAAGGGTTGTCTGAAAAAGAAAAAAAGAAGGCTTTTGATACTACTGTAGAAGAACTGATTCAGACAATGCCAAAGTCATTGTGGGATATTAAATGATTATTGATTACCCTGAAGGCGCCACGCCTTTTGAACCCGATGAAACAGAAGGACTTCTGCTCACACATATTACAACACGAGCAGAGCTTGATCGCTGGGAACAAGACAATATCAGCCAGGCATATCTATGGGCAGAGCGCCTTAAAAAAACAGATTTTTTTAACGAAGATTTTATATGCCGGCTTCACAAAAAAATGTTTGGGAATGTCTGGAAATGGGCCGGCAAGTTTAGAAAAAGCAATAAAAATATCGGGATCAATTGGCAGGAGATAGCTGTCGAACTCAAGAAACTCTGCGATGATACAAAAGCATGGACCGAATTTGAAACATTCACGCCCGATGAGTTTGCAGTACGCTTTCATCATCGTCTGGTATGTATCCACCCATTCCCAAACGGTAATGGGCGACATGCAAGACTAATGGCAGATCTGATACTCGAAAAAATTTTAAAAAAACCTGCCTTTACATGGGGAAGTGCAAGCCTTATAAAACAAGGTGAGAGCAGAAAACGGTATATTGAATCATTAAAAGCAGCCGACAATCATGACTATTCTTTGCTGATGGAATTTGTGCGTTCTTGATTTCAATGTTTTCCTCCATAAGTCATTAAAATATGATTATGCAAACCTATCCATCTTCTTTTAATGTACTTTGAAGGGAATATTTTGCCTGACTAAGCGACATAGCTGCTGATTATATCAGAAATATCAGGCAACACAAACATACAACAACTTATTTCATAGAATATCTTCCTTTTTCTAAAAATATCGTCCAGAATCATCAATCTATCAGCAGAGGCACCCGTATCTAAAAAATAGTTGCATTATCTGAATATGATTCATTCACGGGTATTGGGTTTAAACCAGTAAAAACTCACGAATAAGAGATTGTAAAGGAAAGAACTATCCATAACCATAGATAGTTATCTAAATTTCACTAATCTGGATTTTTTGCAAGACTTTTTTTGGATTTTATAAGATATATTTTCAAATTATGATAAGAAAAGAGTTGCAAAATAACCCATTGATAATACAGCATATATGACTTTTAGGGTCAAATGTAGTACCTGTAGCCACTTAGTCTACAATCCGAAGGCTGAAGCTCCCTGACAGCCTTCATCCTTTAACCTTCATTTTTCAGCCTTCAGTCTATCCACCTTCAACATCAAGCGTTCCGATAATATCCGTAACCTTTTGAATATTATTTTTGATAAGAAATTTCTCAATGCCTTCAATTATATCTATGATGGCATTGGGGTTAATAAAATTAGCCGTACCAACCTGAACAGCCACAGCGCCGGCTATCAAAAACTCAAGAGCATCGTCTGGTGTCATAATTCCACCAACACCAATTACCGGAATCTTTACTTTCTGAACAACCTGCCAGACCATACGAAGAGCTACAGGCCTAATCGCAGGTCCGGAAAGGCCTCCAGTAATATTAGCAAGCTTTGGACGACGGGTTTCAATGTCTATGCTCATACCCGTTATAGTATTTATCAATGATACGGCGTCAGCGCCCGCCTCTTCCACACTTTTTGCGATTTCTGCAATATCGGTCACATTCGGCGATAGTTTAACCATAAGAGTTTTTGCAGTACTTTCTCTAACAGCCTTGACAACATTAAACGCTGATTCAGGATCAACACCAAAGGCCATGCCACCTGCTTTTATATTAGGGCATGAAATATTGACCTCAATGCCTGATATTCCATCAATATCATCTATTCGTGATGCAAGCTCCGCATATTCGACAATATCCTTCCCATAAATATTTACAAAGGTAGGTGTTGCAAGTGTTTTTAAGAAAGGAAGCTTTTCCTGTAAAAAGACTTCAAGGCCAACGTTTTCAAGACCAATTGCATTCAGCATACCACAAGGTGTTTCAACAATCCTTGGAGGTTTGTTGCCCTTTGAGGCTTCAATTGATAAACCTTTTACAATAATTGCTCCAAGACGATTCAAATCAACAAGTTCCTCGAATTCTCTTGCATATCCGAATGTGCCGGACGCTGTCATTACAGGGTTCTTAAGCTTTATCTCTCCAATACTGACTTCAAGATCAGGATTTTTTTTCATAATAGCATCCTTGATTGTTAATATAATTTTGATTTTGCGTAACAATTTAGCCTTTTGAAAAAGAATCTGACAGGATAACAGGATAAACAAAATTTGTAAGCGTTCACGAAACATTGAAATTAGAAATTAGAAATTTGGCCTTCATGCTTTTGTACTGTTCTTTCCAATTTCTATTTTAATTTCTCCCTAATTTCTAATTTCCAAATTCAAGCCGTGAACGGCTACAATAATTTAAATCCTGTCCAAAAAAATAATATTTAACAGCGCTAAAGTGTTACGATTTTGCTAATTTATGATAGTAATATGATGTAATATTTTATAAAATATATATTGATAGATATCAAGACACTGTTTTAAGATATATTTTGCCTGAACGGAAAGTCATGTTCAGGCAAAATACGAATATCGAAATCCGAAACTCGAAACAAATCCGAATACCAAATCAGAAAATGACCAAAACTAAGTAATTGGAAATCAGTGGTTTTTGTTATTGGAGCATTTGTATTTTTGTCATTGTTTCGGCCAATCTTATAAAATGGGCGTGCTTCGGATTTCGAATTTCTGACCGAAAAATATGAGGTTTTCGGTCAGAAATTATATAAAATCATAAGTCGCATAATGTGTAAAATTTTTATTAATTGTAATAGGTTAGCTTTTTGAAACAAACCGGCTGAGCTGATATATTTTTAAAAAGCTAAAGTGTTATGAGTTCGTAAATTTCTGATTATAGTAGGGGGAATTTTAATGGGTCATAACGTCAACTACGATAAAAAGTATCGACTTCTGCAACAAAGATTGGATCGTAATATTACTGGTGCTCCCGAGTCCCCAGTATTTATGAAGATATTGAAACTCCTGTTTTCTCCAGAAGAAGCAGAACTCGCCAGAAAAATCCCGGGCCAGCCTGTTTCTCTGAATGCTCTTTCAAAAAAGCTGTCTATAGATTGTAAAGAACTTGACGAAAAATTAACTGAAATGGCTCAAAAAGGTTTAGTGGTAGATCTCGAACACAAAGGAAAACGCTATTTTGTCCTTGCACCGGTTGCAATAGGTTTTTTTGAGTTCACTTTTATGCGTACTCGCAATGACATGCCCATGGCAGAGTTAGCTCGTTTATTCGACCAATATATGGAACAGGATGATAAATTCATCCACTCGCTCTTCCAGGGACAAACACAAGTAGGTCGATCACTTGTTCGCGAGGAATCCCTTCCTGAAAGCGATCATACTGAAATACTTGACTGGGAGCGCGCAAGTCATATTGTGAAGTCAGCAACTACTGTTGGAGTATCGTTATGCGTCTGCCGTCATAAAGCAAGTCTTCTGGGGAAAAATTGCAACCGCCCTAAATGGACATGCCTTTCTCTCAATTACGTTGCAGAATCAATAATACGTAGCAAGCTTGCCAAACAAATTACAAACACCGAAGCAATGAAAATTCTTGAAAAAAGCAAGGAGGCCGGCTTGGCTCAAACCGGAGACAATGTTCAGCGTAAAGTAGCCTATATATGTAACTGCTGTGGCTGCTGCTGCGAGATGATGCAGGCAATAAAAATTTTTGACATCCGCAATGCAATTGTAACCTCAAACTGGATAATGGAAATAGACCTTTCCAAATGTAATGGGTGCGGGAAATGTGCAAATGCATGCCCTATAAATGCAATAGAAATAATTCAGGAAGGTGAGAAAAAAAATAAACGAAAAAAAGCAGTCTGTGATGAAAACTTGTGCCTTGGATGTGGTGTATGCTATTCTGCCTGTAAATTTGGTGGGATTACCATGAAACCTCGTATACAAAGGGTCTATACCCCTGAAAGCATATTCGACCGTTTAATAGCTATGGCAATTGAGCGTAAAAAGCTGGCAGATCTTATCTTTGATGAACCTGAACGGCTCAGTCACCGTGCAATGGGACGGATCATACATGTCCTCGAAAATTCCTCCCCTTTTATGGCTGCAATGTCGGTCAAGCCACTGCGGTCTGTTTTTCTGAACATGGTTGTTAAAGGAGTAAAGTGGAAAACTGGAGAACTTACTAAAGTCATTAGTTAAAAAAAATAATATAACAAATTTCTTGACAATATAAATAATAATACTTAATTTTTTTGAGCATATTCTCATAACGGAGTTTTATGGTAAGACCCCAAAAAAATCGTATTGTTGCATTCAAGCCGGACGTCAGCTATTTCAAGCCAAGAGGCATACCAATGATAGACTTGTCCGAAGTCCATCTAACTGTTGACGAACGTGAATCAATAGAATCAATAAGACTTGCGGATTTTCTTGGGATGTCACATGAAGAAGCAGGCAAGCGTATGGGAGTATCCAGAGCAACATTTGGCAGAATTGTCCAGCGTGCACGAAAGGCTGTTGCGGATGCACTTATTAACGGTAAGGCTATTAAAATAGAAGGCGGAAATTACAGCTTAATCAGCGACAAGAAAATATTTATATGCATTAATTGTGATAACAGGTGGGAAGAACCCCTTGGTACTGGAAGGCCCAAAAACTGTCCTGCCTGCAATGATAAAAATTTTTACAGAATTAGAGATAAAGAATAATTATAACATTTATTAGGGAGGTAATTTGAAATTATGAAAATTGCTGTTACATCTTCAGGTAAAAATCTGGAATCTAATGTTGATCCTCGCTTTGGAAGAGCTGCTTATTTTATTATTGTTAATCCTGAGACCATGGATTATGAAGTCGTAGAAAATATACAACACCTTAACCTTCCCCAGGGAGCCGGCATACAGGCCGGCCAGACAATTGCCGGAAATAATGTTGATGTTCTGCTTACAGGCAATTGCGGACCTAAAGCGTTTAATGTATTACAGAGCGCGGGCATAAAAATTATAACTAATGTAAAGGGAAAAGTTCTCGACGCAATTTCTATGTACAAAAAAGGCGAATTGGAGACTACAAAAGGACCTAATGTGGAAGGGCACTGGGTATAAGAAACGTAACCGTTCACGGTTGTCGGTTCACAGTTTACAGTTTTTTCAATGAACTATGGGCATCCTTCATGATCGTATAAAAGTAGTTGACACTTTAGAAAACTCGCAAGTGAAGCGTAAACCGTGAACCGTGAACCGTAAACCCTAATTTAGGAGATATGTATAATGGATGAATGTCAAAAGACCGGCAGCACTATTTCTGATCAAAAGAACGCACAAGATGCTTTAGATGCATCTGTTAAAGGCTCTTTAACCAAAATAAAAAATAAAATAATCGTCATGAGCGGGAAAGGTGGTGTCGGCAAGACCAGCGTTTCAGTAAACCTTTCCATAGCTTTAGCAAACAAGGGTTTTAAGGTTGGACTTATGGATGTTGATTTACATGGGCCCGATATTCCCAGAATGCTTGGATTTAAGGGTATGATGGACTTGAATGAGAATCGGAAGCTGAATCCAATGAAATACTCTGAAAACCTGAAGGCTGTTTCAATTGAATCACTTACATCAAACCATGATGAGGCAATAATATGGAGAGGCCCGATTAAACATTCTACAATCAGGCAGTTCATCGGAGATGTAGAATGGGGCGAACTCGACTATTTAATTATTGACTCCCCTCCCGGTACCGGCGATGAGCCGCTGACAGTTGTACAGACGATTCCGGATGCAAAGGCTATAATAGTTACAACACCTCAGGAAATTTCTCTTGCCGACGTAAGAAAATCTATCAGCTTCTGCAAAACAGTAGGTATGAAAATCTTGGGACTTATCGAAAACATGAGCGGTTTTACATGCCCTCATTGCGGCGAAAAACTCGAACTGTTTGGATATGGTGGTGGAGAAAGGACCGCAAAAGAAGCAGGATTAAAATTTCTGGGAAGGATTCCTTTTGACCTGAACGTTGTCTCCTGCAGCGATTCCGGCACCTCTATCCAGGAGAAATATAAAGATTCCCAGGTAACCAGGGCCTTTTTAAGTATTGCTGATATAATATCTGAAATAAAACAGGAGATAAAAGACAGGAGATCTAATACAATGAAATTTGCTATACCTTTAGCTGATGGCAAGCTGACTGCTCATTTTGGCCATTGTAAGGAATTTGCGCTTATAGATGTTGAAGAAAATATAATTAAAAAAAAAGAAATCGTGGTACCACCTGCCCACGAACCGGGTGTACTTCCCAAGTGGCTGCACGAACTGGGTGTTAATGTAATAATAGCAGGCGGAATGGGGAATAAAGCACAGGTTCTTTTTAATGAACAAAACATAAAGGTGGTTACAGGAGCAGAGCCTCTTGAACCTGAGGAGCTTATTAACAGCTATTTAAACAATGCTCTCGTGACAGGTAATAATCTCTGCGACCATTAGTGTTGTGTTTCATGAAAACCTTTACACTGTCATTGCGAGGAGTGAAGCAACAAAGCCCCATAGGCGGGGCTTCGCTAACGCTCGCAATGACAACTTTTTAAGGAGAAAATCATGGAGGCTTTGACCAAAAGTATTGTCATTTCACTGGATGGTTCCAAGAATTCTTTGAGATCACTGGAGTATATTAATCTCATCTACGGGCCAGGTCATAACCTTGAAGTAACCCTCATTCACATTCTCCCCTCTTTGCCGCCAATATTAACAGATAATAAATCAATAGATAAGACAACTCGAACCAGGTTGAAGTCTGTAGAAAAAAAGAACGAAGAGATGGCTGAACAAATTTTATCAGAAGCCAAAAATATACTTCTAACCAAAGGTTTTAATGAAGAAAAAATTAAAACATGCTGTCAGAAAAGAGGAATTACCGTTGCTCAAGATATTTGCCACTGGGCGTCAATTAAACAGGTAGATACTATACTTCTGACCAAGCGGGGAAGAACTGAAATAAAAAGTTTTTTTATGGGTGAAGTCTCCACCAGGCTGGTTGAATACCGCAGAAATAATCCGGTATGGATATTAGAAGGTTGTATTGATTCAAAAAATGTGCTGGTCTGCGTTGATAACTCCGAAAACGCTCTAAGGGCTGTTGATCACGTCGGTTTCATGCTCTCCGGAACCGATTGTCATATAACCATTTTTCACACCATGAAGCATTTAAGCCGTTTTGTTCCCATGCAGGTACTTGAAGAAGCAGAGGATCTTGAACAACTCTGGAGAAATAAAGCGGGCAAGGAAATTGCCCCTTATGTAAAAAAAGCCAGGGAAATACTCCTTAAAGCCGGACTGAGCGAAGAGCAAATAACTACAAAAGTCACAGAAGGCAGCCGTTCAGCCGCTGATGATATCTTAAAGGAAGCGCAGGATAACAATCATGGCACAATAGTTTTGGGCAGACGCGGCCTTTCGGCAGTAAAAGAGTTTTTCATGGGAAGTGTCACAACCAGTGTCTTAAATCGCACGGTAAGTCTGGCAATCTGGATCGTTTAGGAACGGGGACGAAATAACTTACTCAAGTAGGCGTATAGATTTGGGTCAAATTTGTTCGATCTCAAATCACAAAAGTTGTTGGAACAGCGGGCTATTTTGATATTTTTGTGATTTGAGATCAGGCCGCTTTCCCTGTTCGATTCCCTTTTTGATAAATTCACGGTACCTGTGTATAGCTTCAGCCTTATTGGAAGTAAATAATTTGAGTATATAATCCTTATTTTGCCATGTATTTGTCCTTTTTCCCAAAATGCAACTGTGTCCACAATAGGGATAACTGTTTAATCCCCTTAGATCTTTCACAATGCCGGCTCTTAAGGGATTTAAATGGATATATCGAACCAGTTCCAGGA
>JAFDFV010000099.1 GCA_019309665.1 Deltaproteobacteria bacterium
AAAGCTTGAAAAACATATAGTTCTCTGTAAAGAAACCAGGCCCGACCAGGTTCCTGACTATGAAATTGAACCTTATGATCCTGAAGGTTTCGATGCTATTAAACGAAATAGCAGTCAACCCAATTATATGCGCGATGACCATACCCTGAAAAATACAGGCAAATCTTTTTTAAACTGATTTAAACCTGAGTATCGACTATTCTTCGCCAATTATCTATTGATTAGCTCTTTAATATTTCAACCACTTGATAATATTTAAAGGTGCTGAGCAAATGAAAGTCGCTATTTATCAGACCGATCCTATTTTGCTTGATATTAAGGCAAATCTTGAAGATACAATTTCAAAAATCCACAATGCCAAGCGCAAAGACGCTAATTTTTATTGTAGCCGTTCACGGCTTGAAACTTGAAATTAGAAAATAGAAATTTGGGAGAGATGAAACGAGTTTACGAGTTAGATGTTTACAAGCTGGCAGAAGCGTTATCAGATATGGCCTGGCACGACTTTGATAAATAGAACAAACAGGTTCAGGGCAAATTTTCAATTTCTATTTTCCAATTTTAACGTTCCGTGAACGCTTACGATTAGTGATTCTCTGAATATCGGAGAAAAAGTGTGATACTTGCCATAGGCGAAATACTTTACGATATATTTCCTGAATACAAACGCTTAGGCGGCGCGCCTTTCAATTTTGCCTTTCATTTAAAAAATCTTGGCATGCCGGTTTGCTTTGTTTCAAGAATCGGCAATGACCTTGAGGGCGGGGAAATAATAAATTTCCTGCAACAACACGATTTGCCAATTGAAAATATTCAGATCGACAGCAGGCATAGCACAGGAAAAGTACTCATAGAGCTCGACGACAAAGGCGTTCCTGCATTTAATATCCTGCCAAACGTTGCCTATGATTATATTGAGTTCAATACATCAATCGCATCTTTACTCAATGCAAATACCAGGCTTATCTATTTTGGAACCCTTGCACAAAGAAGCGAATATGGTTTCAATACTATACAGCAAATTCTTGAGCAAAGGCGCCCTGCAACAAAATGCCTTTACGACATTAATCTCAGGCCCCATTGCTTTACAGGGCAAGTTATTGTAGAATCACTCAGGCACTGTG
Organism: Deltaproteobacteria bacterium; assembly: GCA_019309665.1. GTDB lineage: Bacteria > Desulfobacterota > Desulfobacteria > Desulfobacterales > ETH-SRB1 > B13-G4. The sequence continues at coordinate 1,125 of JAFDFV010000099.1, forward strand.
ATCTGCTAAAACTAAATGATGAGGAGCTTGAAATTCTCAAGCAAATGTTTGCTTTTAAAAAAAGCAGCCTCGCATTTGTCGAACATCTCATGATTAAATACCGCCTTGAGATGCTATCCCTTACAAAAGGCAAAAATGGAAGTGAACTGTTTACATTAGATAAGCATTTCCAAACACAGCCGGCAAAACTGGATAATGTCGTCGATAGTGTAGGCGCAGGTGATGCTTATACAACGATACTTTCAATCGGATATATTAACAAGTGGCCTTTGGAACTAATTCTGGAGAAAGCAACGGAATTTGCCGCGCGTATCTGTGAAATTAAAGGGGCGATACCGATTGACCCAAATTTTTACAAGAAAATTATTGCCGGTATAAAAGGTAACGTTCCGTGAACGCTTACAGGCAAACAAAATGAAAAAACATAAATTATACATTCAAATGTTCAGCATTCACGGACTCTTACGTTCGGAAAATATGGAAATGGGGCACGATGCCGATACCGGCGGCCAGATCAAATATGTGATTGAACTGGCCAATGCCCTCAGCGAGCGCAGTGATGTGGAGCGTATCGACCTCTTTACACGTTTGATTTCGGATAAAACCGTGTCAGAGGATTATTCCAGGCCAATCGAAAAAGTAAACGATAAATTTCGTATTGTGAGAATCCAGTGTGGTGGCAAGAAATATATCAGGAAAGAACTGCTATGGCTGCACCTGGATGAATACGTTGACAAAACCATAAAGTTCATCAAACGTGAAAATGCAATACCCGACATCGTCCACGGTCATTATGCAGATGCCGGATATGTCGCCATACAGCTTGCAAAAATATTCGGCCTTCCCATAATCTTTACAGGACATTCGCTGGGCCGGATTAAAAGGGAAAAACTGCTCAATGACGGCTTAAAGCAAGCGGATATTATCAAAAAATATAAAATTGACCATCGGATTCATATCGAAGAAGATATTCTGAAAAACGCAGACCTTGTAATAACCAGCACTGGACAGGAAATTGAGAAGCAATACGGGATGTATCGAAATAATAATTTGCCGGCATACCGTGTAATACCACCCGGACTGAATCTGGGAAAATTTTACCCCTACTATCACGATATGCTTCCTGAAACTGAAAAAGATGAAGTCGAAATCTATGCGCAGGCATCAGTGCTTAAAGAATTAAACCGTTTTTTTAGCCATCCTGACAAGCCGCTGATATTGGCGCTGTCCCGTCCTGATGAACGTAAGAATATCTCCGGTCTGGTCAAAGCTTACGGAGAAGATCTTGAATTGCAGGCCATGTCTAATCTTGCCGTGTTTGCCGGAATTCGAAAAGATATTACTGAAAAGGAAGAAAACGAAAGGAACGTTTTGACCAAAATGCTTTTACTCATGGACAAATACGATCTTTACGGAAAGATGGCTATTCCTAAAAAACATGATTTTGAATACGAGGTTCCTGAATTATTCCGTATTGCCGCTGAAAAAAAAGGCGTTTTCGTCAATCCGGCTCTAACCGAGCCTTTTGGGTTAACGCTGCTTGAGGCTTCCGCCACCGGTCTTCCGATTGTGGCGACCCATGACGGTGGACCCAAAGATATCATACACAACTGTGGTAACGGTATTCTTGTGGATCCGACCAACACAAAAAAAATAGCCGGGGCTCTTAAAAAAATAATTACCGATCACGACATATGGGAAAAATTTTCAAAAAACGGTATTATAAACGTCCGCAAACACTACACATGGGAAAAACATACCAAAAACTATATAAAAGAAGTGAAAAAGCTTGTTAAAGAAATCCCCGAATCAGAAATAGGCGTTGCCGTTCCGTCCGATTCCATCGGAAAACGTCTCGCCGGACTGAATTATTTTATTATAACAGATATCGATAACACCCTGATTGGGGAGGAAGAGAACAAAAATCTTAACGACCTGCTTGCATTACTAACGAAAAATCGGAATATTATTGGATTTTGTGTTGCTACCGGCAGAACTATTGCTTCCGCTGTTGAATATTTGAAACAGCACAACGTGCATGCGCCGGATATAATTATTTCATCTGTAGGCTCGGAAATATACTACGGAAAAGATCTGCACTACGGTCAAGGATGGGAAACGCATATCTCGAGCAAATGGAATCGCGCAAAAATCGTCGAGTTGTTAAAAGATATCGATTTCCTGGAGTACCAGGAAGAAATAACACAGCGGCGGTTTAAAATCAGCTATCTTATGAAACCTGGAAAGGACCGGCTGGCCATGATCCATGATCTGTTACTGAAACATAAATGTCGATACAACCTTATTTATTCCCACCAGAGATACCTCGATATTCTTCCTTATCGGGCATCTAAAGGCAAAGCAATCCGGTATCTCAGCTACAAATGGGAAATCTCCTTGAAAAATATTCTTGTCTGCGGCGATTCCGGAAATGACGAGGAAATGCTTCGCGGCGAGCCGCTTGCCGTGGTAGTAGGCAACTACAGCGAGGAGCTTGAAAAACTCAAACACGGGAAAAACATCTATTTTGCAAAGCAGAAATATGCCGGTGGAATCGTGGAGGCTGTAAAACACTACAACTTTATTAAAAAGGCAAAAGGTGAAATCTTATGACGATTCAAAATAAAGTCCAGCTTATCACCTATCCTGACAGTCTGGGGCAAAATATGACTGAATTGCATTATGTTTTGCGCAAATATTTGCAAAAAGCGGTCGGCGGCGTTCATATTCTTCCGTTTTATCCTTCTTCAGGCGATCGCGGGTTCGCTCCATTGACTTACGATGAGGTAGATCCGAATTTCGGCACATGGAAAGACATAGAAAAAATAGGCAATGATTTTGATTTGATTATAGATTTTATGGTAAATCATATTTCCAAGCAGTCTGTTTTTTTTCAGAATTATATGGAAAACGGCGATGATTCAGAATATGCCGACATGTTTCTAAGCTTTAAGAAACTAAGTCCGGATGGAGAAATAAGCAAAGAAGATCTCGCAAAGGTTTATACGCGCAAGCCCAGGCATCCTTATACGGTAATCGAGCGCCCTGACGGTTCCAAAGAAAAAATCTGGTGTACTTTTGATTATGAACAGATCGACCTTGATCTTCAGTCCCCTAAAACTAAGGAAATTTTGAGAAATTTTCTGCTCCGCCTGGCACGAACCAATGCCAAACTTATCCGGATGGACGCCTTTGCTTATGCTCCTATTAAAATCGGAACAAACTGTTTCTTTCTGGAGCCGGATGTCTGGGAGCTTCTTGAATGGTTGAACGGGTTCACTTCCGCTTTTGATACTCAAATCCTCCCGGAAGTCCACGAGCATTATTCTTATCAGCTAAAGCTTGCTGAAAAGGGATACTGGACATACGATTTTGCCCTGCCTTTGTTGGTGCTGCACACCCTTTATCACCATACCAACAAAAGACTGATTTACTGGCTTAATATCTGTCCCAGGAAACAATTTACGACTCTGGATACCCATGATGGTATAGGTGTTGTCGATGTGGCCGACCTGATGAGTCAGGAAGAAATAGATCGAACAATTAACGGTCTGTACGAAAAAGGTTCAAATGTAAAACGGATCTACTCTGCGCATGAGTATCAAAATCTTGATATTTACCAGGTAAACTGCACCTATTTTTCCGCTTTGAACTGCAATGCAAATTCCTACATGGCTGCACGCACAATTCAGTTCTTTGCGCCGGGCATTCCGCAGGTATATTATGTCGGCCTGCTTGCCGGTGAAAACGATACGGAACTGGTTGAACAAACGCAATTAGGCCGAAATATCAATCGCCATAACTACGATTTGAGTGAAATCAATACGGAAATCCAAAAGCCGGTGGTGCAGAGACTGTTAAAGCTAATGAAATTCCGGAATACATATCCGGCCTTTAACGGCAGCTTTAAAATTGAACAATCCCCTGAAAACCGGCTGATACTCACCTGGACGGACAAACAATTTCAAACAAAAGCTTTTATTAATCTTGATAACTACGATACGAAAATTTCTTATTATGCTCCTGACGAGGATTCAATGGTTGAGTTTGTGGTTTAAGGTTTATTATGAATCGTTTTGTTAATTGTTTTCTGATTATAATCATCACTTTATCTTTTTGTCTTCCTGTTTGGGCAGCGATGGATTCCGAAGTTCCATCATCTGATCCAGGCCTTTCATCTAAACGGCGAGATATGGACAACAAGCTGATCATGCTCTCCTCTTTACTGGAATTACAGACAAGTCTAAAAAAACGGATGGAGGATATCCGTACTGAGATGGAGAAGACCTCTTCTGTAACAGAAAAGTCTGACTTTGCCGAAACGCTGAAAAAACTTGATCACCAATTGGCGCAGGCAAAAAGAAATTTTCAGGAGATAGCTACGGGAGTTGATTTCAGCCTTTTTTCAGATAAAAAATCTGAGCAGTTTGCATAGAAAGAGGAGCTGACTTCATTGGTCAAGCCGCTTATTAAAGAGCTGAAAAGCCTGACCGACCGTGCCAGGCAGAAAAGTCGTCTTCATGAGGATGTGGAAAAATATCGGAAGATGCTTGCTGTTGCCCGTGATGGGCGAAAGCAACTAACGATGCTTAAATCTGAGGCTTCGAATAAAGAACTGCAAAAGACACTGCAAGGCTTGTTTCCTGAATGGAAAAGCCTGGAAAATCAGATGAGCAGTAAACTGCAAGTGGCACGCTTACAGCTTGAACAATTGAAGGAGGATGAAACTTCTTTTATTGAGTCATCAAGCCGGATGATTAAATTTTTTTTTAAAACCCGGGGCCTTTATCTGTTTATTGTTGTTCTGGTTGTGGGAGGCATTCTGATTATTGCCAGGCTTGGCTACAACTTCATGGTCAAGGTTGTCCCGGGTTTTAAGGCATCTTATCGTCCATTTCATATCAGGTTGATCGATATCCTCTTCCGTGGCTTTAGTTTATTATTCGCCATTCTGGGTCTTATCCTGGCTCTTTATATGGTAGAGGACTGGGTACTATTAAGTCTTGCTATCCTTTTTTTGCTCGGTATTATCTGGACAATCAGAAAGACTATACCTAAAATCTGGGATCAGGTAAGATTGATGCTTAATATCGGGGATGTTCGTGAGGGGGAGCGTATAGTCCTCTATGGAGTTCCATGGCTGGTGGAGCGTATTCATTTTTTCAGTCGCCTGAAAAATCCAGACTTGGAGGAGGACATTCGCCTGCCCATTAATGAGTTACTCGGAAAAGTATCCCGGCCATTTAAAAAGGGAGAATCATGGTTCCCCTGTCGGAAGAATGACTGGGTTATTCTGGCTGACGGCACCAGAGGCAAAGCAGTGAGCCTATCCCACGAGATGGTAAAACTCGTTATGCGGTAGTCCCTACAAAACAGTGCAGGCCAATAATTTCGATAAGTTACATATCATAGCTTCTGGAAGCACTTAACGAAAAATCAGGTGTTTACAAAGCAAGACAGGGCGGTATTTCCAAACCTGCATTGCTTTGTAGAGACAACCCAAAAAACTTAACATACCTTCCATACAGACTGCCTGCACCACAAATCAGGAAAAACCAAATGAAAAGTCCGAGAAAGACGCTATTAATGGCTATGCATTGATGAAAAAATACGGCTTTCATCAAATGAGGCGAAATAGCAGCCAACCCAATTATATACGCGATGACCATACCCTGAAAAATACAGGCAAATCTTTTTTAAACTGATTTGCACCTAACTATATCTGAGCATTGACTATTTTTTGCTAATTATCTATTATGTATTCCCACGCTGGAGCATGGGAACGAGAAAAACCGCAAACCGTGAACCGTGAACGGGTACTTAAAGGTAATCAGCAAATGAAAGTCGCTACTTTTCAGACCGATCCTATATTGCTTGATATTAAGGCAAACCTTGAAGATACAATTTCAAAAATCCATCATGCCAAAGAAAAAAA
>JAFDFV010000446.1 GCA_019309665.1 Deltaproteobacteria bacterium
AGTGTTTTTGGCTGCTTCAGCAGAGCGGAGCGCCAGATTTCTGACCTCTTCCGCTACTACTGCAAAACCTGCTCCTGCCTCGCCTGCACGGGCTGCTTCTACTGCCGCATTTAATGCAAGTAGATTGGTCTGAAAGGCTATCTCATCTATTGTCTTTACAACCTTCTGTGTTTCATCGCTTGCATGTGAAATCTCTTGCATGGACGTAGTAAGCTCGGACATGGAAGACTCGGCATCTGATACCACATGGCCGGTCTCTTTCATAAGATTGTTTGCCTGACCCGCATTATCCGCATTCTGTTTTGTCATGGAAGACATCTCTTCGAGTGATGATGATGTTTCTTCGATTGAGGCTGCCTGCTCGGATGATCCTTCGGCAAGAGACTGGCTTGCCTGTGAAACCTGGCCCGAGGCTGAGGCTACCTGGCCTGCGCCTTCGTTCATAGTCTCTACAATACTGGATAGAGACTTCACCAGGCCTCTGGCAATAAAGAAAGCCAGTGCGACACCTAAAACAAAGGCAATGCTGCCGACAATTGTGATGATAACCTTTAACCTGCTGCCTTGTGATAGAAGTTCCTGCTGGGTAATCATGTTTCTTTCAGTCGTATCTTCAACCTGATGCATCTTTTCCTGCACTTCATGCATGTTTTTCTCGGTTACCCTGACAAATATATTGCCGGCCTCATCCTGGCCTTTCTTGAAATCTCTTGCCAGATTGCGCGCTTCACGTAAAATAGCGACCGCTTTTTTAAGATTTGGCTGAATTCTGTTGCTTACAATCGCAAACGCTCCATCATAATCTTTAACGGCAAGCTTTTCATTTATCAGTTTGCCTGAATCATGGATCAAACGATGCGGTTCTTTGATTTTTTGAAACAAAGCTCCAAAGGCGGGAAATTCCTTTCCCATGTCTGCTGCCTCAGCTCCATGGAGCCATTTGCCGAAAGCGCACTGTGTATGATCAAGTTCCACGGACAGGGAAGCTTTTTTTTCAACGATCTCATTCATTACCTTATCCAACCAGTTGAGATGCGCCACTTCAGCACGATAAAAGGTGGTCATGGCTTCTTCCACATTCAGCTTGTTCATCTTTTCAGCAATATCAATTACAGAATGATGTAGACGTTCGTGCGGTTTCTCCATTGATTTAAATAGGGACGCGAGCGCTGGTATGGCAGCTTCGGCGTTTTTTCGCTCCTCGCCATAGAGCCACTTTCCGAGCTCACATCTTGTATGGTCGGTCTCAACCTTTAATTCCTTGATATCCTTGTCCTGCAAAAAAGCGCTCACCTTACCTGCCCAGTTAAGATGGTCAATCTCTCTTGCTTTCATTTCGCCCATAATACTTTCCCCGGTAATCATGTTAACTGCGCTTACTATAAGCCCGCTAATACCGGTGTAACTGGTTATGCCGATACCCAGTAAAAGTACCAGCACAATTCCAAACCCAAACGCGATCTGTTTTCCTACTGTCATGTTTTTAAACATAATCAATTTCTCCTTTGTGATTAGTGAGTTATTAAGCTACGCTCTCCAGAGCGGTGACTTCTTTTTCGCTAAGCACCCGATCAATATCGAGCAGTATCTTAACACCTCCTTCCATCTTGGCCATGCCGAGGATATAGGCTGTATCCAACTTTGTTCCGAACGTCGGCGTATCTTCAATGTCATCTGCCTTGATGTTTAAGACCTCTGAGACGGAATCGACTACTACACCGACCAGGATGTTTGCTCCCTGGCTATTGAGATCAACCACGATTATGCACGTACGTTCGGTATAGTCGACCTTTTCCATTCCGAATTTCAGTCTTAAATCAATCACGGGGATAACCTTGCCGCGAAGATTTATTACTCCCTTTACAAACTCCGGTGTCTGGGGCACGGTGGTAATCGGCATCATCCCGATGATTTCTTTGATCTTCAGGATGCCCATGCCGTACTCTTCATTTGCCAGAGAAAAGGTAAGATATTTTCCTTCTCTGTCTTTCATGACCTTTACGGCCTGGTCCATTGTTTCCGTTAATTCCGCCATTTTCTTTTGTCCCTCCTTTGTTATTGATAATTCGTCAATCAACCATTCGACCAATACCCTCATCAACGTCACCACAAAGATCGTGGATCGCTGATTCCGAAAAACCGAATTTCCTCAACAATCTTACTACTTCGGAAATAGAAATCTTATGATGTTTGCCTATCTTATAGGCATTAACCTTCCCTCGTTTTATCCATCGATAAATTGTCACTCGATTAACTTTAAACAACATAGCTAGT
>JAFDFV010000447.1 GCA_019309665.1 Deltaproteobacteria bacterium
TTAGGTTGTGTTCTGTTTTCCGGTGCAGCAAAATCCATGGGGACAAGAGACCGTTGGATTGGCTGGACGGAAAAGCAGCGTTTGAACAATCTGGCCTGGGTTATTAATAATTCAAGGTTTTTGATTTTCCCATGGGAATGCGGGACGTCCATAAATAAGTAAATAACTTGACATTTAATTATATTATTGATAGTAGACTCACATGCCTAGATTAGCCCGCCTGGACGCACCCGGTGTTTTACATCACATCATCATCCGGGGAATTGAGCGTCGCAAAATATTCAGAGACAATAAAGACAAAAATAATTTTATTGATCGTTTATCAGATCTTTTGCCTGCAACACAAACCACCTGTTATGCCTGGGCCTTTATCCCAAACCACGCACATTTTTTATTCCGAAGCAGTGGCAAAATATCAACCCTGATGCGAAGATTGCTTACAGGGTATGCAATCTATTTTAACAGAAGGCATAGACGACATGGACAGCTTTTTCAAAACAGATACAAGTCAATTATATGCCAGGAAGATATGTATTTCAGGGAACTGATCCGCTATATTCATCTAAATCCATTGCGAGCAAAAATAGTGTCAGATATAAAGGAGCTGAACAAATACCAGTATAGCGGACACAGTGTTTTAATGAGCAGGAAAAAACATGAATGGCAAGATACAAAATATGTTCTTTCATATTTTGGCAAAAAGGTTTCAGAATCAAGAAAGGCTTATTTTTCATATGTGAAAAAAGGTATTGACCAGGGAAGAAAACCAGAGCTTACAGGAGGTGGTTTGGTACGCAGTCTTGGTGGATGGACTATGATAAAGAAGTTGCGGCTAAAGGGTCAGGATCGTATTAAAGGGGATGAACGTATATTAGGTGACAGCGAATTTGTTACAGCATTATTATCAGAGGCAAAAGAGAAACTTGAACGCAGCTATAAATTAAATGCCCTGGGATATGATCTCACAAAGATAAGCCAGATGGTTTCCAGGATATATGATATAGAAATAGAAGAGATATATTCAAAAGGCAGACGCAAGGTTCAAGTTGAGGCCAGGGATTTATTATGCTATTGGGCAGTTCGAGAGTTGGGAATAAGCTGCACGGATTTGGCAAAACAATTGGAAATGAGTCAGCCGGGAGTAGGATATGCTGTAAATAGAGGAGAAAACATCGCTAAAGAGCATAACTATCAGTTGCAATAGCAAGTTATTTACTTATTCATGGATGTCCCGCATTTAGCCCTGCTGCACTTGACCGCAGCCGAGCCGATTTAGAATATTTGTAGTTTTGCGGCAGCTCAAAAGCCATCCTATTCTGGAATCCAGGAGCTTGGCATGATCGGCATATGCTCGTTTCTTATGCCAATATTCATGATCGTGTTTCTCAACTTATGGAAACCTATACGTTTTTTTATGGGCTGGGTGCTGGACAGTCTTAATGCACCACAACAAATCGTTATCCCAATTGGGATACTTTCTGAGATTTTTGCATTATCAACCAGTTTTATTGGAACCTTCATTTTATGTCGGCACGTCTGGAGGGAATTAGGGACGTGGGGGGAATTAGGGGGGACCAGGCAGTGAGTCGTTGTGACACAACTGCAGTTTAGATCGGAGCATACCTGTGACCAATAACGATATCTTGCGCCGTATCCGCTATATCTTCGACTTTAACGATTCGAAAATGATTGCTGTATTTGGCTTAGCTGATCATCAGGTAACGCGGGAGCAGATCAGCGGTTGGTTAAAAAAAGATGATGATCCTGCGTATCAGAAATGTAGCGACACTGAGCTGGCGATTTTCCTAAATGGTTTGATTAACGATAAACGAGGCAAAAAAGAAGGACCACAACCCGAGCCAGAGCAGCGTTTAACTAACAATATCATTTTCAGAAAATTAAAAATCGCATTAAACCTGAAAGCCGAAGACATATTGGAGATTATGGACCTGGCTAATTTGCGCATTAGTAAACACGAATTAAGTGCGTTTTTCCGTAAGCCAGACCATAAACACTACCGTGACTGTAAAGATCAGATCTTGCGTAATTTTCTAAAAGGTATGCAGCTTAAATATCGCGCTAACGTTCAATTGAAAGCAGGGTTCAAACGGAAGTAGTTTTTTTGCGCTGTGTAGCTTTCGGGACGGCTTTAGGGCGTACATTAGTTTATAAGTTACTGTTAAGCTTTTAACGAGTAATTGCAGTGTATAGCCAATTGCTCTTAAGCGTTTAACCGATAAACTGACTGCGGGTTGCGAAATCTTCAGCTTTTCGTTGCCCAGAAACAGAGCAAACTGCGAGCCGCAACCGTCTTTTTATATTTCCCGACGGCCAATACCTGCTCAGGTTTTAAGTCCAACAATTCTGCAACTCGTCCAAGTACTTTTTCAAAGTTAAACCCATTTGACTTAAGTCCGGCGTAAAGCCTTACGGCGTATGGGTGGTTTGACCTGTTCACAAACTGATGAAGTGAGCGTAACGTCTGTTAATCACCGCAATAAAATAAACAGAAAAGGGGGAACATTTTCAAAATAGATTGACGAAAAGTATCAAAATGTCGGATTAAATGGGCTTTCAACTGGAAGCCTTTTTTTATTAATAAAACGGGCGGGGAGAGTTGCTGCTCTCATCCCGCC
>JAFDFV010000100.1 GCA_019309665.1 Deltaproteobacteria bacterium
ATTAAGAAAAAAGAGGCACTTTTGTATATTTTTGTTAAAAGGATAAACTCAAGCCATAACGTTCTATTTTTCTAACTGATATTAATACTCTTTTTTCTTTAGGCTCACTTATGCCCGAGTTTCAGACGTTCTTAAATTTAATTGCCCGCTGCCTCTCGTTAATCTCATATTTGAGTTTTCAAATTTCTGATGAAACAAACAGAATATATTTTTAAAAATCTAAGGCGATAGAAACCTTCAAACAAAAAAGCGCTTTACCACATTTTAACAATGAGATAAGCGCTTTTTTTATATTATTTTGTGGATATTGCCTGATTTTAGTGGTGATGCCCGCCTTTACCCTGCATTGTATCAATAATAGACTTTAAAATACAGTAAGTCATCGTAATGCCTATAATTGTTAACGCATACCACAAACCACCCATGAATACCATATGACCAACATCCCAAATCCATTCAAATGAAAACGGAAACATATTTTAACCTCCTAAGGATTCAATTCCCGTTCCTGGGGGAATATAGGTAAATAACGGAATGATATCATAACCAGAATAATACCGTACGCTACAGGAAGAACGGTTGTTGCAACTTCCTGCCAGCTAGGAATATACATGACCCAAGTTTCAAAAGTCATAACAGGAATCGCCATTACCTGCAACACCATTACCCAGCGATTAAGTAAAACACCGATACAGGCCAGCGATACTGCTGTAAACAGCAACGTAGAATTATTTCGCCCCTTAGGTGTAAGAAGTATCAAAGCCGGCACAATTCCACAGACTACTATCTCAACTATAAGAATCCAGATTCCATAAAAAGGATTATTGGAATAAAAATCAATTAGATTAAAACCTCTGGCAGGTGCTGTAACCGTAGCCCAGTACCAGGTATCAATAATTTTTGCAATAACGTATGTCCCCATAGTCCAGCCGGATATCTTGGCCAGCAGATCTATAACATTTTGCTTGACCAGCTTCTTTTTTGTAATTTTTTCAATCAGCCTTGTCACAAATAGTGTAAAGCACGGTCCATAGGCTGCTGCCGACCAGGTAAAGAGAAAGAATGTCCACGGCCAGATAAACACCCCTTCTCTGAAAGAAAATGGACGCCCATAAAGAACTGCCGGGGTTCCGCCAAGTGATCCCTGATGGAAAAAGGAAAGGAAAGCACCGGTTGCTGCAAATATTACCATTACCTCGTGCATATTGTGTGCAAGATTATGAAGGAATGGAACTTTATTAATCTGACGGTTTTCAAGAATAAGCGGTATATATTCAATAATAAGAACTGCAAAATAACATGAAAGACAAAATGCCACTTCCGTCAACATTGAGTGGACATTAGCATGCCAGAATATAAACCAGCTCCTCAAGGGCTGTCCAACATCTATTGCAAGAATTAAAAGTGCGGAGCTGTAACATATAAACCCGATAAGAACGGCGCAGTTAATAATATTCTTCAGCTCATCCTTTCCAATAACATATCTTAAAAATCCCGTAAAAAAAGCTCCGCCGCCAAGGGCAATAACCCCAAGGTCAGCCCAGATCCATATTGCAAATCCATAGAAATCATTCATATTTGTCTGATTAAGTCCCTTTAACCAGATAAGCAGCATAGCATAAACGCCCCACAACAGTACGCCACCGACTAAAATGATTCCTATAGCAAATTTCCCAAATGAACAGCGTTTAACTCCCTCGGGTATTAATGCTGAATCCATAAGTTATGTACTCCTCAAAATTCGCAGTTAGTAATTCTTTAACAAATTTTTTATCTATTGTTTCTGATTTTAGTGGCGATAATTTTTTGCAAGATCTTCATTATTAATATAATTATCACCTGCTTGCCTTACCCATTCACGGCTTGACATATAATAAACTTTGGGATTTGTGCCAAGTCTTTCAAGAAGCCGAAAAACATTGGGATTCCCTGGTCGTCCACCATGCTTATTATCAGGCTTGGCCAGTTGATGCACCTTATGCTCTGGATTGTTCAGATCACCAAATGTAATGGCGCCGGCAGGACACGCCTGAGCACAAGAGGTCTGATATTCATCCTCTTCAAGCACTGTCCGTCCTTCGAGATATGCTTTGTCCATTGCTAATTGATATCTGTGGAAACAAAAACTGCATTTTTCTACAACACCTCTCATTCGAGGTGAAACATTAGGACTAAGATATTTAGTCGATTCCTCCGGCCACACCGGATCCCACCAGTTAAAATAACGTGCATGATACGGGCATGCAACCATACAATATCTGCACCCAAAGCAACGGGTATAAATCTGGCTTACAATCCCGGTCTCATGGTTATAGTCTGTTGCGGTTGCCGGACAAACAGACACACATGGTGCATGTCCATGTTCTCCCTCACAATGCATACATGGTCTAGGAAGATAACAAATTTCAGCTTCAGGATAGGGTTTTCCATTTGTCAGTTTATAGACTCGCATCCATGCAATGCTGTCCAGTTTGTTAGATTCATCCTCCTTGAACGGCACATTATTCTCAGCCATACAAGCAACCATGCAGGCTCCGCAACCAGTGCACTCGTCCAGGTTTATGACCATTCCATACTTTTTGGCTTTTTTGTGTTTGCCTTCTTCTTTCATCAAAACCTCATATTCAAGTTATACTTTGGTCAGCCTAGCCCTTATTCCCCAAGCTTCATCAAGACCGGATACCGGATCTTCTGTCGAACCGATGAGTTCGTTAAAATTACATCCCTTGCCAGCGAGGTACTTATCATAGGCAGTATGCCCCAGTCCTCTTGGCAAAGCAACTATACCGGGCATAATTCCTTCATAAAGATGCACCCTAACCTTTGCTTTACCCCTTGGAGTAAGTAAAGATGCATATCTGCCTTCAGTCAGGCCAAGCTCTTTACCTGTCTTTGGATTTATCTCAACACATGAATTTTTACCTTTAAGGACTGTGTCCTCAACTGCCTTTATTGCAAAGGGCGGATCGCCAATATATCCATTTGCAAGCCTGATGGTATCATATGGTATGAGTATAAGAGGATACGAAATTGCACTGCCTTCAATGCTTACCGAACTAAAGTCGGAAAGTGATTTCATGGCGTCAGGATAAAAATTGAAATCGCCTTCCAATATACATTTGTCACCATTGAATTCGAATCCCTTTTCCACCAATATATCCCATTTAACGCCTAATGTTTCTTTAAGGCAGGCCTCATAGCTCTCCCATGGAAAAGCATCGGCTATTCCACCTCCCAGTGCTTTTGCTATAAGCATTACAACATCGCCAACATGCTTTGTGTTAAACTGGGGTTTTACCACAGGCCTTGTAAGGCCGACAATGGGCTTAGACAACCCGGCCGGCGTGGGTACATCCTCATAACGTTCAAGGTAAACATGATTAGGCAAAATTAAATCGGCATTACTGGCGGTTTCATCCATGTATGATGAAAAACTTACAATAAAAGGTATGTTATCAAATGCATTCTTAATTGCTTTACTGTCAGGCATTGAATACAGAGGATTTGCGCCTGAGACAAAAAGTGCCTCAAGAGATCCATCCCCGGAATTAATAACCTCGGCCAAACGATTTAACAGAGATTTTGTATGCGGATATTCACTGCCTGCTCCATCTATACGCTCTTTTTGGATACCGTTTTCTGCAATGCTGTCCATTTCAGGCTTAGGCCAATTAATATATTTGGTATCGGTTACAGCCCAAACACCACCTTCTTTATTTATATTTCCTACAAGAGCATTTAAAGCATGCACTGCCATAAATTCATTAAGGCTGCCGGGTATGCTTCCCTGCCCTTTGCCGCAAATTGCCAAAGGTTTTGAAGCTCGGGCAAAATTCTTAGCCAATGATACTATGGTGGCGCTGTTTATCCCTGTTATTTTTGATACTTTTTCGGTGCCGTACTCGTTTTGGACCAGCTTCTTGAATGAGTCAAAACCGGATGACTGACTAATTTTTTTGGAATCTAACGAGTTGGTTATGATAACATTCGCAAGACCTAATGCCAAAGCTGCTTCCGTACCGGGATTTATTGGAATCCATTTATCGGATTTTGCCGCTGTATTTGACAGACGAGGTTCAATCTGTACCACTTTTTTGCCATTGGCTTTCCAGGCGCTGTTGGCCTTAAACATACGCACAGGCGAGCCCCATCCATCAATTATCCCACTACCGAAGCTTAATATAAAGTCGGCATTTTCTGCATCAAATCCAACTTGAGCACTTACACCCTGCATAACTTGCAATGTCATCGCGTATGAGTCTTGAATGGAGGGCATAGTCATAAAATTAGGAGAGCCATATGTTGTCAGAAATCTTTTAAAAAGATTTGGGACTGTCCCGTTTTCTGAGTCCACAATAGAGCCAACTGTATGAGATCCGCCGTTTGATCTAATATCAGCAAGTTTTTTTGCAACCTCTGAGATAGCTTCATCCCAGGATATTTTTTCCCACTTTCCTTCGCCTCTTTTCCCCACTCTTTTTAATGGAGTTTTTACTCGCGTGGGACCATAAAGCAACTGAAGGCCCGATAAACCCATAAGGCATAAACCGCCATCGTTTACCGGATGTCCTTTCATGCCTTCTATCTTAACAACCCGGTCATCAACTTTGCGCACAGTAATACCGCAACCACCGGGGCAGAGTGTGCAAACTGAATTACTTTGACTGTATTCACCATCCGGCGGAACAGGAGTCCACGGCCAATTTTGCGACCATATAGATGAATCATCCATCAGCTTCCATGGTAATGGTGTAATAGCTGTACCAGCTGCACCACCAATTACAAATGATAAGAAACTTCTTCTGCCTATTTTCATAGATTCTACCCCTTAAAAATGTATGGCTCTTAAGCTAATCGGCTTTAAAGTTTATTTACTTATGGCATACAAAACATGCCTCTTTTACTGTCTTAACTCTTGCTTTATTGCCGGTCTGTTTTTCATAAGGTCGCGGGAGCCAGTTTATCGGCCATGGAAGTGTCTCGACATCTGTTTTGATCTCTTTTGTAGTATGGCATTCAGCGCAATCATCCATCTTCATACGCTCCCATGTATGTTTCTTTAAACCTGATATGTTTTTCCCCCATATGTCCCGGCTGTAACCTGTAATTCTGTTTTCTTCATAAACTCTAGAATGTTCGGATTCGCCAATGTGCCCGTGGCAGGTACCGCAATCCATCTCCGCTTTTTTGACATGCGCTGCATGTGAAAAGAATACGCAGTCAGGCTGTCTTGCATATACCAGCCATGGAACCTCTCTTCCATTTGCCACATATTCCTCAACAAACTTTACTTCATTAGGATCCTCTCCCTGGGCATCCTCATGGCAATCGACGCACTGCGCAAGTTTTGGAATCCCGGAGAAACTTCCATCCTCACGAAAGAAATGGCAGCTTTCACATCCCTCTTCAACAGCTTCAACATGAAGTACATGGTTAAAATCTATCGGCTGTTTTTTCTGGGAATAGAGAAGCTTCGGGAATATTATCCATCCAAATACAAGACTTGCAGCAAGTCCTAAAATGAAAAAAAGAATAATTGGTCCAGCAACCCCATCAGCGGAAACTTCTTTAGCTTTATCATCTTGTGTACTCATGAAAACTCCGTCAAGCTTGGTTGATGTTTGAATGCACTGGTTAAGATGTTAATAGAACAAATAATTCTATTTTCTTTACCTTTAGATTTCATTTTTGTCAAGTAAAATTGATGGTGTTCGATAAAGTTTTTTCCATCACTGGGCATAGCTGTGCAAGCCCGGCAGAAGATTCACACCAAAATAAGTAAAAAGAACGGCCATAAAACCTATAATAGAAACATATGCGATTCTTTTACCATGCCAACCCCGCATCAATCTGGCATGCAATAATGTTGCATAAACAAACCAGGTAATTAAAGACCATGTTTCTTTAGGATCCCACGACCAGTAGCTCCCCCAGGCGGAGTTGGCCCAAACGGCTCCTGTTATTATTCCAATAGACAGAAATAAAAAACCGAATGTTACCATTTGATGTGTCAAATTGTCCAGAAACGCCGGCTTGGGGAAATGTGAAAGCAAATAGCCTTTCCCCTTTTTATCTCCACACGCCAGAAGATACATCAAGCTTATGCCAAAAGCTATCGCAAAAGCAGCATAACCAAAAAAACATGTCATGACATGAGCAATAAGCCAATTGCTTTTCAACGCAGGAATTAAAGGTTGTATTCGATCATTTACATTGGGAGAAAGGGAAGCATAAGCTATAGAAAGAAACACCAGGGGCATTGCAAATACCCCTAGTATTCGATTTTTGTAAGTTCGTTCAATTACAAGATAAATGACCGCTATGGTACAGGAAAAAAAGACCAGGGATTCATACATATTAGAGAAGGGCGCATGCCCAATCCCAAGCTTATAAGATTCAACCCATCGCATAATAATGCCGGCAGCATTACCCATAGCCCCTAATAAAGCTGTCCACGTTGCCAGCAAGCCCGGAAGCTTTTTTTTGAAGATCCATGCAGCGATATATAATATTGCTGCAAACCCGTAAACAAATGTTACAATCGATAACAAATTTGAACTATCCATAATTTATGTCCTTACATTTAATATAACCGTTCACGTAACGTTGAAATTGGAAAATAGAAAACTCAAAAGTAACTTGTTAACAACCAGAGGTGGCGGGCATTTAAATTTAAAACGGCTGACTGTTTGAGCGTATTAGTGAGCATTAAGAAAAAAGAGGCACTTTTGTATAT
>JAFDFV010000101.1 GCA_019309665.1 Deltaproteobacteria bacterium
AAACGGGCAACCACAAGGGATTGCCCCTACGGGTAAAACCGAAAAATTTGAATTTTAAGAAGAATAAGATATTTTTTGAGCAAATTAATCTACCACGGAATTTGAATAGGATACAATCAAAGGATTAATTGTCATCGTGCCAGCCCAGTTGATTGCTTTATTAACAGAATCAAGTAGTTCTCCATTCCAATGTTCTTCCAATCTTCCCCATCCCATTTCCCGCTCTAATGTTATCTTCCCTTGATATGCACTTCTTTTAAAACCGGTCAGTTTTTTGGCTCGATAAAACAGTTGCTTGTCCACACTGTATCGATGAACCTGAGCGCAGGTGAAACAGAAGCTATTTTCCTGGCGACTGAAAAAAATGGGTGCAGGAAAAATGTCAACCTGTGCGGTTAGCCATTAGCGCTTAGCCGTTAGCATTGAAAATGGGTGGAAATGAGAGATTTTAGAGAACTTAATCAACAGGTCAATGAGGTCAAGAGGATGTTGAACAGTTTTATCCAAAAGCTAACCGCTAATTGCTAAAAGCTAACCGCACAGGTCGAAAAATTTACAATCAGTTAGGTATTTCCCTTGACCCGTCTGTATGGATTTTCCTTTATAAAATTTCCTTTAAAATCTGAGCCAACGCAAAAAAAGCCTTTAAAATCAGATGAATAGCCTGCCAAGCCAATTTGGCAAGTTAGTTGCTGAACTAATATTGTGAACTTATTTATATAATTGTTACATATTTTACACAATAATATTGTCTATATTCAACAATCCCCTCCGAATTTATTTTCAGCATTTCCCCTTTTCCATATAACTTCTCGATATTCATATAAATATTTGAGCAAAAAATAATACAGACATTTTATATAAACATTGGCATGCTTATTGCTTTCTCATAGTTATATTTTTAACAAAGTATCGAATAGAGCGATTTTTAAATGGGAGAATCAAAATACAACGACTTTCGAGACTTGGAAGTTTGGGCCACCAACGTGAAGTGGAACAGCTTCTTTCCGTTCATATTAAGATATTTAACCATTCAACCAATCTATCAAACTAAGTTTGACAAATGATTTTTATTCCAACTCTTTTAATATCCATGTTTATCACAATCGCCCTGATCCCTATTTTTAAGGGTTTGGCGGTCAGAGCGAACGTTATGGACATTCCGAACGATAGGAAGGTTCACGCTTATCCCATGCCAAAGTGCGGTGGAATCGCTATGGCATTGGGGGTACTTGCCTCGATTTTTTTCTGGGTACCCACGACTGAATTTGTAAGTGCTGTCCTGATTGGATCTGGAATTATAGTCCTTTTCGGGCTGATTGATGACGTTATAAACCTCGAATGGAAGATAAAATTTTCCGGTCAATGTGCTGCTGCTTTGGTTGTTATTTTGTACGGGGGGGTAAAGATCAAGTGTCTGGGTATGCTTCTTCCGGATAATGTTTTCCTGCCAGACTGGTTTGCTATACCGTTTACGCTTATTGCCATTGTGGGGGTGACCAATGCCATCAATCTTTCCGACGGCCTTGATGGGCTGGCCGGAGGCATATCCCTTCTCAGCTTCATCTGCATCGGATGCCTGGCCTATTGCAGTGCGAATATCGTTATTGCTTTGTTGTCGATTGCGGTGGTTGGGGCGATTTTGGGTTTTCTCAGATTTAATACTTATCCGGCGGTCCTGTTTATGGGCGATGCAGGGAGCCAGCTTCTCGGGTTTCTGGCAGTGACCTTTTCCCTGGCTCTTACCCAGGGAAATACTTCCTTTACCCCTCTTTTACCATTAATTCTTCTGGGCTTTCCCGTGCTGGACACACTGACCGTCATGTTTGAACGTGTGGTCGGTGGGAGGTCACCTTTTGTGGCGGACAAGAATCATTTTCACCACAAACTCATACGCTTAGGCCTTTATCACACAGAGGCTGTTCTTGTTATTTACATCTTGCAGGCCTTTTTGGTTACCTTTGCTTTTGTTTTCAGGTTCCACCCGGAATGGTTTCTTTTGATTTTTTACATAATCTTTTCAACTGGTATCCTTTCCGGATTTTTTGTTGCAAAAAAGAGAGGCTGGAAGTTCAAGCGATATGATTTTGTCGATAAGATTATCAAGGGACGGCTACGAATACTTAAAGAGAAAAACATCCTTATCAAGGTTTTTTCTAGGCTCGTCGAGGTAGGTGTCCCTTCGCTGCTGCTTTTCACCTGTTTTCTTCCTACAAACATGCCCATATATTTCTCATTTTTTTCAATGGCCCTTTTGGGTTTGCTCCTTGTAACGTTGTGCATCAAGAAGGAATGGCTGGGCACCGTGCTGAGACTGATTTTATACCCGTTGATACCCATTGTAATATACTGGGGTGAGGCGGATATGGTCGCCTGGATGAATGATAAGCTGGTAGTGCCTTATAACTTCTCTTTTGGCTTCCTGTTCCTTTTTGTTATTTTGACGCTCAAATTCACGAGAAGAAGAAACGGGTTCAAAAGTACCCCTATGGACTTTCTAATCCTCTTTATTGCATTGGTGGTACCGAATTTTCCGGATAAACAGATTCAAAGTTACCACATGGGCCTAATGGCAGCCAAGATTATCGTCTTTTTTTTCAGTTATGAGGTTTTGATAGGAGAGCTTCGGGTGGATTTGAACAGACTTGGGTTGACTACCATACTGGCCCTGGTGGTCATAAGTGTGAAAGGGATACTTTAAATACTATAGAATTTTTATTTTTGGACAGGATATACAGGATCAGGGCTACGTCATTTAAGCTGATAACCTGCTGACTTAACGAGAATTGTTTACTTATGGGATTTTCTATAAATTCGAAGCACGAAACACGAAATCCGAAACAAATACGAATGACTAAAATCCAAAATTCTAAACGTGCCGAACCCCGCAGATATTGGATAACTGTCTGAAATGTTTTGGTCATTTGATATTCTGATTTTGATATTGTTTCGGATTTCGATATTCGGATTTCGCATTTAAGTATCTTGGAAACACTTCTAATTGACTAAGTTGTAATCTACTTTGACGTTTCCCTAATACAGAATTGACATGATAGTTTATATAACCTAAGTTGAGCGATTAGCCTTTAGCTATTAGTTTAATGATTACAGAATGTTTTGCTATTACAAACTTTCACCCGTTGGGCGCAATTTTCTAATTAACCTAACACCTTGATTTTTCAAAGCTAAACGCTAATGACTAACAGCTAATCGCTCAATTTAGGTATAAGGAGGGTTTATGAAGAGGCTGCGGTTTTTTATTGGTTTGTTGTTTCTATTTGTTTTATTTGGTACGGGACTTGCGTTTCCTCAGGAAGGAGAAACTTCTGAAGATTACCTTATTTATCCCGCGGATGTATTAGAAATTTCTATTTACGGTGAGAATGAATTGACTAGAAAATTGATTGTTCGTCCGGACGGAAAGATTTCTTTCCCGTTGATAGGTGATATAAAGGTTGCAGGACACTCACCCACTGAAGTGAAGGCAATCATTGATAAGAAAGTCAGCGTTTTTATTCCTGAGGCGAGTTCTGCCGTGATCGTAAATCAACTGGGGAGCCTGAAATATTATGTCGTGGGTCAGGTCGCCAGGCCCGGAATGTTTAACGTTGCATCCTCACTGACTGTTTTACAGGCATTATCCCTGGCAGGTGGTCTTAAGACCTTTGCGGATGAAGACAGTATAATAATCATACGAGGTCACGAAAAGGATGCCAAAAACATTCCGTTCGATTACAGCCGGGTAAAGAAGGGGAAGCATCTGGAACAAAACATTTTGCTGGAAAGGGGCGATGTGGTTCTGGTTCCTTAAGTGACCCCAGTCACGTTTGACAAAAAATGGAGAGTTCAGTGCATGTATAATGGCTTGTTAAAAAGTTTTTTAATTACACTGGCAGCTTTTGTTGCAGTGTTTTTGCTTTTTGCACCGTCCTGGAGTGCTGATTGGGAGGTTTCGCCCTACGTTACAATAATCGAAGAGTATGATGATAATATTCTCTTTTCCTCCAAAGGGCAAAAGCTTGATGACTTTGTTACTTATGTGAGGCCCCGGGTAAAAGCCAAATGCAGCACTGATCGGTTACGTATGTCCTTGAACTCAGGCCTGGGAGTAGAAAAGTACGTTGATTACGATGAACTTGACACCATCGATCATGATCACAGAATAACTTTATCCTATGCTCTTTCACATACCTTGAGCCTGAAGACAGGGGGTTACTTCCGGGAAGACACGACAGAAACCGAAATTATCGAGAAAGACACGGTATTTGCTGAAATTATCGAGAAAGACACGACGTTGGAAACCGAACTTATTGAGGAAGGCCTGTTGGTATACGGGGAAGACCGCCGAAAGTTTGGAGGCAACCTGGGATTTAACTATGGCTTTTCGACGCGCCTCAAGCTTTCCGCCGATTGGACCCGCAGTTACACCGAGTATCCGGATGATCCGGTTGGCCTGAATGATCGAGTAAGCGACACCTTAAAACTGGTCACCAGTTATGTTTTGAGCCCTCAGACCAGCCTGTTCCTCGACCTGATACACACAAATACAGAATATGACGACGAAGGGGACACTTCTATCGCCAACTACAATATCATACCTTCTTTTCGTCACGATTTTGGAGAGGCTTTTTATGTTTCCGGGGGAGCCGGCTATCGTTATACTGAGCATGAATCCAAAAACTCAGATGAACATACAGGTGGTTTTGTTTTTAACCTCTTATTTCACAGAGACTGGGAGAGGGCATCAATGGAACTACTGGTAAGGAGAGCCCAATACTCTGATGCTGACAGACGCAGTGTAGAGAGAGACATGCTTACTTTGAGAGGAACTTACCGATTGAGTGATAGGTTCAGGAGTAGTCTGGTTGCTACTTTTCGCAGAAATCGCGTGGATAAGGCTACCGACAATAGTGGTTATTATAGTGATTATTATACTGTATCTCCATCTCTCAGTTATGTTTTAACCCCAACTATTACCTTGAGAGGTTCCGTGGACTACACTAAATATGATAACAAAGAGATCAACGATGCTGACAAGGAACGTTTCAGGGCGAGGCTGTTCTTGAATTTTACATGGCCTCGGCTTTGGAGAGGATAAGAAATGCAACAAGCACAACTTCCTATTGACTATCTTGCGATATTGCGAAGAAGAATTCACTGGTTGATCTGGCCTGCGCTACTGGTCTTTCTTGCGGCTGCAGCGGTTGCCCTCTCCTTACCAAATGTGTATAAGTCCGAGGCTACTATTATGATTGAGGAACAGCGGATAGCAGAGGGTTTGGTTCCGTCCACAGTCACCACATATGCCGACCAGCGAATCCAGACTATCAAACGCGAGGTGTTGGGCCGATCCAAGATACTGGATCTGGTTAAAAAGTTTGATCTCTATCCAGACCAGAGGCAAAAGATCAGCACCGATGCATTGGTGAAGAAGGTGAAGGAGGCTATCAGCATAACACCTCTAAGCGCCGCGGTGAAAACGGGAAAGTCTAATCGCCCTAACTCCGTTACTATCGCCTTCACGCTTTCCTTTGAAGGGAAAAACCCTCGTAAAGTGCAAGCTGTTGTAAATGATCTGGCCTCTTTCTTTCTATCCAAGAACCTAAAGGCTAGACAAGCGAGTGCCAAGGGTACAACTGATTTCTTGCAAAAGCAGGCAGAGAAGGCAAGGCAGAGCGTTTCTGAACTGGATAAGGAAATTGCGAAGTTTAAAGAGGCTCATATAGAAGAGCTTCCTGAATTTATGAAACTAAATCTACAAAAGGTGGAAAAGATTAATGAGAAGATGAATAATACTGATCGACAGATACTTGCTCTTCAAGAACAAAGCATCATGGTAAAATATAAACTTGCTTTTGTGAATCCACACTCCGGAGCTGGGGGACGGGTCTTGTCGAATGAAGAAAAGCTTCAAGAGTTGGAACTGAGATATACCGAGTTTAAATCCAAATATTCGGAAAGGCATCCAAAGGTTAATGCCCTGAAAAAAGAGATAGAGATTTTAAGAAACATGGTAGAGCAGTTTCAGGATCTGAATCAGAAAAGAAACAGATTAAAAGAACTGGAACAGAACCTTGCCCAATTGCTTTCCAGATATAGCGACCAACATCCTGTGGTACGCAGGATCAAGGCAGAAATTAAGGAGCTAAAAAAAGAGATTGAAGCAGAGGAGAACTATGGGAACAATATTGGGAAAACAGGCCAGGTGAATATTCGGAATGTTACGAATCCAGCGTACATAAACCTGCAGTCAGAACTTGACCGGATAAATTTACGTTTGGCATCTCTGGAGAATGAGAAGAAAGCTCTTATAGAGAAAGAAGAACAGATCTACGCCAAGCTAAGAACCATGCCCGATGTGGAAAAGCGATATAAAGATCTCCTCATGGACCGTGAAAATGTTAAACGAAACCTTAATGAATTGCAAAGAAAGTTGCAAGTTGCAATGGTAGCGGAAGGTATGGAGGAAGGCCGGTTAGGAGAGAATTTTACCATGACGCAACCTCCATTTTTGCCGGATGAGCCGTATAAACCGAATCGCATTGCTATAATGCTTTTAGGGCTTATTCTCGGCATGGGGGTCAGCGTAGGAATGGCCGCATTAAAGGAATATACCGATCATTCTGTCCGGCTGCCGGAAGAGATCGAAAGGTTGAGCGGACATACCGTACTTGCCATAATTCCCCATATACAGTCCCCAGGAAGCAAAGGAAAAAAACAGTAAAGTCTATTTTCAGTAAAGTCTATTTTTATCATGTTAGTTATTATAGGCGTTTTGGCTATTGGATTAGCCATTTTCTATCATTTAATGACAGACAGTTGAAATTTTTGAACGATCGCTTTTACATCCATTTCTGATTGCCTGATTGGGAGATAATATGAGTGAAATAAAAAAAGCCCTGGAAAAGGCCAGGAAAGAAGGAAAGATACCCTTAAAAGAGGCGTTGGTAGAGGATTCACCTAAAGATAGGGACGAACTTCTTTCCCCAGCTTATTCTCAGACAAGATCTGTTCAGGTTGACCTCAAGAAACTGATTGACAGAAAGGTCTTTTCTATTCTTAAAAAAGATGAGGTGGCTGACCAATATAAGTTTCTCATGACCAGGATTCTTAACAAGACAAGACCTAATGGGCACAACACCATAGAGATTACCAGTTTCAAGGAGGGAGAGGGAAAGAGTCTTACCTGTGTTAACCTGGCCATTACTTTGGCCAGGGAGTCCCGGCAAACTGTCTTGCTGGTTGATATGGACTTACGCAGGCCAAGCATTCATAGCATACTGGGCATTGACCTTGCACCTGGACTGAAAGACTACTTCCTGAACGGCACACCTATTAAAGAGATATTGATCTATCCAGGCATAGAACGT
>JAFDFV010000448.1 GCA_019309665.1 Deltaproteobacteria bacterium
TACAATAAAATTTACTTACAAAAAAACGAACAATATCAATATATTAGACATTCGTTCGTAAACTCATTTAGACAAAATGTTGTAATTTCAACAGGTTAAACTGTTTTGTAGCGGGAATTGCTGTAGAAGCTGTAACCAGTCATGGGCCAGTTGATGCCAAGAGACACGGTGAGCTATCCAGACTTTTTGAGACGGCTGTGCCAGGACTGGTTTATGTTACAGCATTTCCAGACAGAGCAACAATGGGGAGATACCTTGCTGAAATATCATGGGAAACAGAAGTATGGGTGTCTGAAGCTCCAACACATATAATTCATTTCAATGGAGAAAGATTTTTAGGTCCATATGAATAAAAATAATGGCAGCGGGCCGGAGGATTTATCTTGGAGCCGGAAAGAATTCGGTATAAAACAAATAATGCTGCTGACCGCTACCGCAACAAAACAGGTAGTTGATGATATGTGCCGCAAGCTGAATGTTTCACGTGAAAACATTACAATTACCGAATTCTACCGCGAAAATCTTTTTTTGACAAGATTAACAGGATGTACTGGATTAAAGCGCCATTGTATAGTAAATTAAAAACATGGGCTTGAGAATAATAGGGGGCGAGTTAAAGGGAAAAAAGCTTTATACGATACCCGGAACTTTAATAAGGCCAACATCCGACCGGTTGCGCGAGTCAATATTTAACATACTCTCTTGCGTGGTTAAAGAGGCGGTTGTTCTGGATCTGTTTGCCGGAACCGGAGCCCTTGGTATTGAGGCATTGAGTCGCGGGGCAGACTCCGCAGTATTTATAGACAATAATAAGAAAGCCTTATCAGTAGTTGAACGTAACATACAATCATGTGCAGTTGACAACATGTCCCAAATTATCAGATGGAATATAGTTAAGAATTTAAACTGCATAAAGTCAGTTGATTCAAAATTTAATCTTGTTTTTATGGATCCTCCTTATAATAAGGGCATGATAAAACCGACGCTGATTAATCTTTACGACAGCGGGTCTCTTGGAAAGGATGCCTGTGTTATCGTTGAGCATAGTCGTTTTGAGCCTGTTCCGGAAGATTGCAAGCAGTTTGAACTTACAGATCAAAGAAAATATGGAAAAACGCTTATTTCATTTATTAAATCAAAGGATTGAGAATCAATGGAAAAAACAGCAATATATCCTGGTTCATTTGACCCTGTTACAAACGGCCATGTAGATATTGTAGAAAGAGGTCTTAACATTTTTGACAAAATTATTGTAGCAATATTGCGTAATCCGGCAAAAGAGGCTCTGTTTACTGTTGAAGAGCGGAAGGAAATGATAGAAACAAGCTTAAACAGAAATTCTAACGTTGAAATAGATGTTTTTGATGGGCTACTTGTCGATTATGCAAAAAAGAGGAACGCCGTCGCAATTTTGCGCGGAATGCGGGCTGTGTCTGATTTTGAATATGAGTTTCAACTGGCCCTGATGAACCGCAAGCTTAACAGGGAAATTCAAACTGTTTTCCTTATGACCGGCCTCAGGTGGATTTTTATCAGCTCATCCATAATAAAAGAAGCCGCAAGCTTTGGCGGCAACATCAATGGTATGGTGCCTCCAATAGTAAGCCGGAAATTAAAAGAGAAATTCGGTTTCATCTCTTCCTCCGATTAATAGAACCTAAATCTTTTATTAATCGGTTTAAACCATTACTTCTGGTAGGGGTACTATTTATATAAAATTAACAAAATTCCACAACTTTAGGCATTTTAGGCATTTTAGCTCACTTTAGGCACTCAAAACAGGGCACCTTCCAGGACTAAAACAAGCGACTTCCACTGGGGGTGGTAATTTGACTGCGGGGGAATAAAAATGACCATCTCTCTCTCAAAAAATGCAATGTTTGTATTGGAAAAGAGGTATCTGAAAAAAGACAGCAATGGAAACATTGTTGAGACACCAGACGAGTTGTTTGCAAGGGTAGCGAAGAGCATTGCCGCTGCAGATAAGATATTTGATTCCAAAGCCGACGTTAATAAGACTGAAAAAACTTTTATGCAGTTATTGACCAGTCTCTGGTTTATACCCAACTCTCCAACCCTTATGAATGCAGGAAGGCGCCTCGGACAGTTGGCCGCTTGTTTTGTTCTTCCTGTGGAAGATTCAATTGAGAGTGTTTTTGAAACATTGAAACATACCGCCATGATTCATAAAAGCGGGGGAGGTACTGGATTTTCATTTTCTCGTATCCGTCCGGAAAAAGATGTTGTTTTATCTACAGCAGGAATTTC
>JAFDFV010000449.1 GCA_019309665.1 Deltaproteobacteria bacterium
CAGTGTTGATGCAAAAGGTATCTTTATTGATCACAAGATTCGATTTGGCATTCCTGTTCAAGTATATCCAGATATTAAGAGTGTCATTGAAATCCGGATGTTTAATTTTATCCAGGCCGCTAAGATCAAAGAAAAGGAACTTTTCAGGGAAACAAAAGTATTCAAAAAGGAGAAGAAAGCCAGGAAAAGCTCTTTGGGTATAGGGAATCAAATGCTCATCAGAGTCAAATCCAACGGGTTTTATGTCATTTTTGGTTAATGATATGTTTTCTATGATCCTTTGCTCTTCACTATTGAACAACTCTAATTCAACATGACACACATTGTTGAATAAAAGTTCGTACAGATAAAAGACATGCTGGGCCGGGCCATTTAGGAAAAAACGCAGGTCATTCCAGCCAATATTGGAAAAACTAAAGTTATTAAAAGTCTTTAATTGAATTAAAATAGCTTGCTGGGCGTCTTTCACCGGTTTTTTGGGATCACAAAGCTCTGCTGAAACAACCTCGACAGGCCAGAGCTTGATAGAATAAGATGTGTCAAACCTGCATTGAATGCCGTTGACTGATTTGGAATAGAGCATGGTATCTTCAGGTATCAGGTGTCCGGACTCGGTAACATTCTGTTTTATTGGTTCAAATCTGACTATGGACATGGAGGGTATCGGATTGATGTAATGAGGGTAAATTATATTAAGCAACGATTCCGTTATTTCAGGAAAATCATCATCAATCTTCTTATGTATACGTCCGCTAAGAAAGGCAAATGCCTCAATCAAACGTTCAGTATGCGGGTCTTCACATTTATCATGTTCAAGTAGCAGCCGGCCGGCAATCTTGGGGTATTTCCTGGCAAATTCAGCCCCCATTTCGCGGATAAATGTAAGTTCGCGCTCATAATAACTTAGAAGTTTATCATCCATTGTTTTTTAGCTTATCAGCTTACCACTTATCTCGATATAATATACTCACCTTTGTTGGCATCAAAATAGGTATCAAAAGTCACTGGTTCTGCCACAGGTTCCACAACCAGCAGGCCTTTAATCCTGAACCTGAGAGTACGTTCGTTGTGAGCTGTTGTTTCAAGATGTACACTTACATTTTTTAACCTGGGTTCAAACCGTGAAATCGTCTTTTCAATATCCTGCCGCAGCCGCTGTTTTACGAATGGGCTTCCAGGATTTTTAGAGGTAAAGTCTTGCAGGCCATATACAAAAAGAGAATCATTGACCTGGCTATATTCAACCGGAAGAATCAATATCTGACGCCTGGTGTTGAGAAGATTTTCCAGATCTCTTACAACCGAGGCCTTGATTTGCCCGATACTGACAAGGCAATACTGGACAGGCTCGCGGGAAACACCTGGTTCGTGATCAATAAGCCTGTCCAGTATAGATGCCCGGAGATTTTGTTGATTTTGTTTCAATTTAGGTGTTATATTTTTGTATTTGTTTCAAGGTTCCAACCGCCTGCCACATTCCCTCCGCCGCTGCCGTCTGCGCGTTTTTGCTGGGTGTAAGTCCATTCAATCTTGCCATAATTGAAGGAAACCTCCTCAAGAGGCAGTGTCTCACCACCTTGAGAAGATCCACCAGGACGGACTGAACTCACGATGCAGTCGCTCATCTTGTACTCCATGTATTGCACCTTGTCGCCACCTGCTCGGCACAAGGCAAGAACGACCTCTGAAATGTGGGTCCCGTCAGCGCATGCCACGGCTAGCTTTGGAGAGGCCTTATCCAGAGCCTTGACAATAGAAAAGTCCTGAAAATCAGCCCGTTCCGACGAGGCCCCTCCACCACTGCTGGCCGACGCCGATGCTGTTTGAGATACCCCTGCGCTATAGGAGAGCACCTCTATCTCGTCTACGTGGGCGTCATCCGTGCTTTCTCCTGGTATACCATCTATCTTTAAAAATGCATCAAATGCCATGATCTGTTCCCTCCTTCTATCAATTGTTGATTTTGCTGTAAATTTGTTTTTTTAGCAGAAATTGCCCCTCTACCCCTTTGCAGGAGGAGGCAGCTCCGCAACCAGCCTCAACGAAACAGTCAGCTCATCCAGTTGGTAATGGGGTTTAAGAAAGGCAACAGCCCGATAAGCCCCGGTTTTACCAGGGATTTCGCTAACATCAACTCTTGCTTCCCGCAAAGGGAATTTAGCCTTGGTTTCCTGCCCCGCATCATCATCCAGAAGAACATAGTTGCTAATCCACCGGTTTAAAAAATCTTCGACATTCTTGCGGGTCATGAAACTACCGATCTTGTCTCGCATGATCGACTTCAGGTAGTGAGCAAATCTCGAGACAGCAAGTATATACTGAAGTTGGGAAGAGAGCCTTGCATTGGCATTGGCAAAATCAGTGTCATATGCTTTAGGTTTATTGGTTGTCTGGGTGCTAAAAAAGGCCGCATAATCGGTTCCCTTGCAATGGACCAAAGGTATAAAACCAAGATCGGCAAATTCCTTTTCCCGCCTGTCTGTAATAGCTATTTCCGTGGGGCACTTGAGCGCCACATCTCCCTCATCTGTCTTGAATGTGTGGACAGGCAGACCTTCCACAAGGCCGCCGCCTTCCACCCCCCTGATGGCCGCGCACCAGTGGTATTTGGCAAATGCATCCGTCAAACGTGTCCCAAGCGCATATGCCGCATTACCCCAAAGATACTTGCTGTGATCCGTACCATCCACATCCTCTTCGTAGTTAAAAGATTCAACTGGAACATTGGCCTGACCGTAAGGAAGACGCATAAGAACATGGGGAAGGGCCAGCGCCACATACCTGGCATCTTCCGAGTCACGGAATGACTTCCATTTGGCATATTCCACACTCTGGAAAACCTTTGCCATGTCACGAGGACCGCCAAGCTCAGTAAATCTGTCCCAATTAAATAGCTGTGGAGATGCAGCAGAGATAAACGGAGCGTGAGCCGCTGCCGCCACCTGAGAAATTTTTTCGAGAAGGAATATATCCTGAGGATGGTTACTGAACTCATAATCACCCATCAAAGCGCCATAGGATGCGCCGCCGAACATACCGAACTCTTCTTCATATATCTTCTTGAAAAGTGACGACTGGTCGAATTCGCTGGCCTTTTCCATGTCCTTGAGGAGATCTTTCTTGGAGACATTCATCACCCTGATCTTTAATCTTTCTCCTGTTTCACTCTGATGCACAAGATAGTGCAACCCCCTCCAGGATGCTTCAAGTTTTTGCAATTCAGGATTGTGCATGACTTCATTGAGCTGCATGGAAATTAGTTTATCGATTTGGCTGATCCTGGCATTGATCATGACCTCTGTGTCTTTTGATATGACCATGGTCCCTTCCATGATCTGGCTGACAAACTCACCAATGACATCTCTGGCCCATTCTCTTTGACTCTCATCACGCGCCATCCGGCCGTCTTCTAAGATCTGATCTAAAACGCTCTTTTCTTCTTGAACTTCTTCAGCCTGAGCAGACTCCGGTTGGACTTGTTTTTCATTTTCAGCCATGGGACTTCTCCTCTATTATTTGTCTTTTTCTTCTGGTTTTTCTACACCGATTTCATCGCCGAGTTTTTGTAAGGAGTCAGTGCTTGTAATGACATCTTGAAGCAGTTCATCCAGCTTGTCATTGCCGTCTAATTTGTTGAGCAGATCGGAAAGTTTTTGTCTTGCCTCCACCAGTTTACGCACGGGTGTTATCTGATCCGCGACACGTTCCGGATGAAAATCGTCAATCGACTTGAAGCGGAGTTCAACCGCCATTTTTGTATCTTCTTCCGTCAGTTTGTTATCTACTTTGAATGCCAGCCTCGGTTTCATCCCCTCAAGCACATTGTTGAAATTATCCCG
>JAFDFV010000450.1 GCA_019309665.1 Deltaproteobacteria bacterium
GCCTTTATTTATCACTATAATTCTGTCGGCATTGCGTGCTGTTGTGAGCCTGTGAGCAATAATAACAGATGCCCGGTTTTTCATAAGGTTGGAAACTGCCTCCTGAATCTTTTGTTCTGTCTCTGAATCAATATAAGAAGTCGCCTCATCAAGTATAATAAGACCCGGATTACGGGCAAAAGCTCTGGCAATTGATATCAACTGTCGTTCACCGCTGGAAATTGATGCGCCACCTTCAGATACCACGGTATCAATACCGTCCGGCAATCTGTTTATAAAACCTTTACAGAAAAGGATCCTGCATTACAAGCGCTATTTTCGACCTGAGAATTGATTTTTCATAATTTTTTATATCCTTTTCATTAATAAGTATTCTCCCTGATGTTGGATCATAAAACCTGATAATAAGGTTGATCAAAGTTGTCTTTCCCGAACCTGTTCTTCCGACAACCGCTATTGTTTCGCCGGCGATTATTTTAAATGAAATATTTTTTAAAACAGGTTCGTCAGGAATATAACTGAAAGACACATCTTCCATCTCTATTTTGTCAATATTATCTATGGCAGGCGATTTGTATCCACGTTCAACCCTGGGTTGCGGCAGCCTGTCTTTGTTATCAAATATCAAAAATATCCTCTCAGCCGATGCCATAGCATTTTGCATGATATTGTACTTTTCAGCCATGTCTCTTATGGGCCTGAAAAACATTTTCATATAAGAAATAAAAGCAACAAGCGCGCCAAGGCTTATGCTTCCAGCCAGGACTCCGCCTCCCCCATAAAAAATAACAAGTGCTATAGTTACAGCTCCCAGAAGTTCCACAACAGGCATAAATATCGCAAAGATCTGCACCTGCTTCATGCCTGCCTGGTAATTTTCATTATTGAGCCTTTTAAAATCCCGGTAATTATCCTTCTCACGTAAAAATAGCTGTACAACTTTTATCCCCGCAATGGTTTCTGAAAACTTGGTATTTATTTCAGCAACCTTTATCCTGAGAACCCTGAATGCATCTCTGGCCAGGCTTGAAAAATACAATGATGCGTATAAGACAAAAGGAAGCGCTACAAAAGAAATTAGAGCCAGCTTCCAGTTAATAGTGATAAGAACAAACATAATGCCAAAAAGAAGAAATATATCCTTAAACACAAAAGAAATAACCGAGGTGAACAGCTCGTGCATGTTTTGGGTATCATTGGTGACTCTTGTGACAAGCCGGCCAACAGGATTCCGGTTGAAGAAAGCAACTGATAATTCCTGAATATGCGCAAAAAGACGGACCCTTAAATCATGCATTATTTTCTGCCCGGTATATTCCATCAACATAACCTGTAAAAAATTTAGTACAAAATTTAAAAGAATTAATCCGATGAAAATGGCTGTTATAAAACTTACTCCGGCTAAATCGTCTTTTCGCAATATGGAAAGATCTTCTTTGTCCAGTCCTGACAGGTCATCAAATGATATTAAAGCAAATGATCCGGAAATCTTGAATTGATCTGAATATTTGTTTACAATTGCTTTGATTTCAGGATCGGTTATGTCTGCCTCTAAAAATCTGACTTTATCTTCTCTGCTACGAACATCCTTAAAATTAGCTGATTCAAACTTGGGAACAATATACCTGTCTATTGCAATTTTGGTAATATACGGAAGGGACAGATCAAGGAGGGTAATAATAATGACAAGAAATATTGATAATATGAAAAACAATCTATACGGTCCGGCAAAAGGATAAAGCCTTCTTAACATCTTTATATCATAAGGCTTCCCAAGCTTTTTTTCCTCAAAATATCCGAAATCAGTACGCATTAAGCTCCTCTTCTATTTCCTGCAGACGAAATGTTTTTGCGTAGTATCCGGCATTTTTCATCAATTCCTCATGCATACCTGATTCTATAATGCGACCGTTATCCAGTACGATTATTCGATCAGCGAATTGAACCGCTGAAAGCCTGTGTGAAACAATTACTACTGTCTTTATGTCCGCCAATGACTTTATGGTATTTATGATGGCGCTTCCGGTTTCCATATCCACCTGGCTTACAGGGTCGTCAAGGATCAGAATGGCGCTGTCTCGCAAAAGCGCACGGGCAAGTGCTATGCGCTGTTTCTGTCCTCCGGAAAGAATTACACCTTTTTCTCCTGTTATTGTTTCAAAACCATCGGAAAAAGATTTTATTGTACTATACAAAGATGCTTGCTTAACAGCTTTAACCAATTCCTTTTCATCTGCTTCTTTATTTCCAAATAAAATGTTTTCCCTGATCGTACCTGCAAATAAAAACGGTTCCTGGGGCATAAAAGAAATCTGTGCCCTGAGATCCTTGACAAGGTTTGCAAAGGTTGTTTTACCGCTTCCGGGAGCTCCCACAATACCCAATATCTTTCCCTTATCCAGTTTTATATCAATTCCGGCAAGTACAGGTGCTTTATCACGCCCGTAAGAAAATGATACATTTTCAAAAACAATATCCCCGTGTACGAGTTCAAGATGCTCTGCGCCGGAGCAGTCATCGATCTCGGGCTTGATCTGTAAAATCTTATCTATTCTATCCAGTGATGCTCTTCCCCGCTGCAGAAGGTTGGTTACCCAGCCCATAGCCATCATCGGCCATGTAAGAAGGCCGAGATAGCTTATGAACGCCACAAAATCTCCTGGAGTAATCGTCAGGCCTATGGTTTGTCGTCCCCCGAGATAAAGGACTATAGCAAGGCTGATATTTGAAAAAAGGAGCATCATCGGGAAGAAGGACCCTGTTATCTTTACAAGCCTGAGGTTGCTGTTTATATAATCCTTTGATATTTTTTCCAGTCTGATTCTTTCATCCTTTTCCCTGTTATATGCTTTTATAATTCGGATACCTGCAAATCTTTCTCTCGTAACCTCGGTTAAATCAGAAAATGTCCCCTGAACTTCCTGATA
Organism: Deltaproteobacteria bacterium; assembly: GCA_019309665.1. GTDB lineage: Bacteria > Desulfobacterota > Desulfobacteria > Desulfobacterales > ETH-SRB1 > B13-G4. Next base: position 2,928 of record JAFDFV010000450.1, read on the forward strand.
CAGGCGGTGCATCTTTTTACTGAAAAAGCGCGTGCCAAAAATAATCATAGGCATAGGGATTAATGCAAATAAAGTCAGTTTGACATTAATATATGCCATAAAACCAATAGCAGCGGAACCAAGCACAATTGAATCTGTAAGAGCTACCATCCCCATGCCGGTCGCCATTCGGATATGCTGGATATCATTTGTTGCATGAGCCATAATGTCGCCGGTCTTGACTTTATCGAAAAAAGAAGGGGAAAGTGTTTGAATATGAGCAAAAAGCCTGTTTCTCAGCCCCTCTTCCACTCTTCTCGACGTGCCTATAAGGCAACGCCGCCATCCATACCTGAACAATGCAATCAAAACAGCTATGCCCGCTATATAAAGTGCATAGTACGAAAGTCTTATTGCATCGACC
>JAFDFV010000451.1 GCA_019309665.1 Deltaproteobacteria bacterium
AAACCTCATTGGCCATTGCGTAATCGACCTGTCCTCTGTTTCCAATTCGTGCAGCAATAGATGAAAAAAGCACAAGATATCTCAAATTATCATTCTTTGTTGATTCAAGTAGAGTAAAAAGACCTTTTACTTTGGTATCAAAAACCCGCTCAAATTGATTAATTGTTTTATCTTTTATCAAACGATCGTTCAGCACGCCCGCTCCGTGAATAATACCTTTTATAGGGCCGTAAGCAGATCTAACATCATCTAAAATCCGGTTAAGCTGCTCAGGCTTGCGAATATCTGCCGAAAAGTAGAATGCAGATGTCCCATTTTGTCTGAGTTTTTCCAGGTTTCTTGAAATCTCACGATTTGCCATGTGTTTCTTGTAGGCTTTTTCTAACATGACTGGTGAGGCATTTTGAGTGCCGAGTTCATTTTCTAAAATGGCCTTTTTTATAACCGCCTCTTCATCTAAGGTTTCAAGCCACTTTGGTTCGGGTGAAGGACTGGGTGATCTTCCGAGGAGAATCAAAGTTGAATCAGTATGTTTTGCAAGAGCTTGAACAGCAGAAGCAGTTATTCCCCTTGCTCCACCTGTAACAACAACAACGTCTCCATGGTTGAGGTCAAGCTGGATTTTTTGTGCTGGTTGATAAGGTGATGACTCGAGCTTTAATGTAAATCGTGATCCAAAAGGTAAGTTTTTATCAAAACCGATTTCAACTGGTCCTGAAGGGTCCGGGTTCACAAGTTCAGCAACAACAGCCTTTGCAATGTCTTTATTATCTTTCCAGTCCGGAGCAATATCTATTGCGCGGCAGCAGACACTCTCCCATTCTATGGAAGCAGTTTTGGCAAGTGCGGCAAGCCCTCCTGTAACAGCGTGGGCAATACCTTTCCCTTTAAAACCAAAAGCACCGTCCAGGCGGGTTATTGTTGCAAATATTGCTCCTTTTTTTGCCGCAGAATCAATCAGGTCGGAAGCCAAATGATTTGTGAGGATAAAAGCATCTTTTAATATTTTGTCATTTTTTTGTTCTTCAGCAGAAAGATCGTTTATCGGCAGTATTATAAGCCCGGCTGCTTTAGGCAGATCTTTCTTATTCATTAACGCTTCTTTAGAAATGTGCACGGCATCTATATTTTGCGACTTTAATTCTTCAGCAATAGCTTCGGATAGACCGCTGTTATCATCAGTAACAAAGATTTTTCTGCCATGCGAAATAGTTAATTTATTTCCTCGTTTATAAGGTTTTTCAACAATTGATACAACTCTTCTGCTAATGTCGGAAATATTTATTTCCGGCAATTCATTCTCAGCAGCACGCTTTGGAGATGCAAGTGTATTTATTATACTGGTTTGAGGTTCGTTATTTAAGGAATCACCTGCCAGGTATTCAGCAATCTGGCGGAGAGTTTTCAGGCTTCCCATTATTTCGGGAGAAACAGATTGTATATTGGTCAGTTTTTCTTCAAGAGAAGAAAAGATTTCTACTCTTTTAATTGAGTCAATGCCCAGGTCGGATTCTATATCCATATCAAGCCCGAGCATTTCCCTGGGGTATCCGGTAAGATGACTTACTGTCTCCAGCAAGTTGTTTTCGATTTCATGAATATTATCCGGCGAATCGCTGCTTTTATTTTGCTGGATTTTATTTTTTTGGCTCTTATCTTCTGATTCAATTTCTGTTTGATTATGAATGATATTTTGCTCTCTTAATGAATTTATAACTAGTTCTTCTTCAATATGCTTTTGATGACCTGATGATACAAGTGAATCGCTGTTTTCTAAATCAAATTCGACCTTAAGCCCCATTGAAGCTTCAGCGAGACGCTGGGTATTTTCCATCATATTCTGCAAAGTACGGCTTGATTCGGCTTGGGCTTCCAAAAACTTTTTATGTATTTCAGCGGTCTGCAACTGGAGGGTCTGCATTGATTCCAGGCCTTGCTTAACTACCTTTAAAGCGCTTGTAGTTAAGTTAGATTTTTTATTATTATAAAATAGCGAAGCGACATCATTATTCGAAGTTCGATGTTGGACGTTCGATGTTGGACGTTCATCTTTTAATTTGTTATTATCCATAGTATATTTTTTTTCGGCATCAGTAATACCCTTGTCGTGCTCGACAGATATCAGGTTTGATGGCGAAGTATTGTCAGGTTTATTTTTTACCTGTTTAACCGGGGCTTCAGTATGTCTTTCTTTGTTTTCTGTTTTCCGGCTTCTATAGTTTGCACCTGAAATAGGAAT
>JAFDFV010000102.1 GCA_019309665.1 Deltaproteobacteria bacterium
CAAGCAGGTGAATAGGCTGATTAATCGGCCTAAACCACTACCTCTGGTAATGGTACCATAAGAAGATTCTATCATTATAGGAATTAGTTAGTTACAAGTGCCTAAAATGCCTAAAGTATATTAAAGTGCCTAAAGTTAAGGTATTCTGCCATTTTATACCTGCCTGCCGACAGGTATGTTCTTTGGGCTATCAATCAATGCACGAAGGGAGCAACACACTGTAGTTTTGGGTTATCAATTAGCACGCCGAAGGCGTACCACAACTTTAGGCACTTTAGCTCACTTTAGGCACTCAAAACAGGGTACCTTTGAGGACTAATATAAACAAGCCACCTCCTCCGAGAGTGGTAATTTGATTACAATGCCTTAACTGTAAGATAGATTATATATCCAACATAGCAGGATAAAAGGACAATTCCGTCTCTTCTCATAACTGTGTTTGTTTTTCTCATCATTACCCAGGGAAGAAAACTAATAAACATCATAACCAGGTAATCAATTAGTAAACCGCTCTGAATAAAACCACCCGGGATCAAAACAGGTCTAACCAGAGAGGCCGCCCCAAGCACCCCGAGTATGTTGAAAACATTGCTTCCCACCAGATTGCCGATGCTGATATCCATCTCCTTTTTTATTGCCGCGACAACGGAAGTGGCAAGTTCCGGCAACGAAGTTCCGAATGCTACAACTGTAAGTCCAATAAACTTTTCGCTTATGCCAAATGTATGCATAATTTTTACTGCTGAATCTATGAGTACCTGTGCACCTGCTACTACGAATAGAATTCCCGTTACAATCAAGGTAATTTGTCTCGCCCTGGAAGGAATGTGTTCAATGTCCTCTGCTGCAAGCCCTTTACTAAATTTCTCTCCGATAGATGCCTGTTTAGTTCCTTTTACCGCATAATAATAGTTCAAACAGACATAAATAATTATTCCACCTAACAGAGTAGCCCCCTCAAGCCTTCCTATTTTAGAATTTAGAGAAATCAGCAGGAGATATAAAGATATTCCGAGCATAATAGGGATATCCCGCTTAACAACAGATTCATTACTTTTAATGGGCATAAATAAAGACGACAGGCCGAGGACAAGGGCTATGTTACAAATATTGCTTCCCACAACATTGCCTACAGCTATCATACTCTTTTCTTGAAAAGACGAAATAATACTTACAACAAGCTCTGGTGCCGAAGTGCCGAATGCAACTACTGTCAAGCCTATAACCAGTGGCGTTAAACCAAGGCTTCGCGCGAGATCGGACGCTCCTTTTACAAGCCATTCCGCTCCATAGTAAAGCATCAACAATCCGACAACAAATAACACCCAGGCAAGCACCATACATTAAATCTCCATTTATAAAGCCATTAAATACTGACACCTAAGTTATCTAGTGTCTGAACGAAAACCCCTCTTTTTGTCATTTCAACCGAAGGGAGAAATCTTGTATTCGTTTACGGCTTGAAACTTGAAATTGGTAAGAACTGTACAAAAGCATGAGGGCCAAATTTCTAATTTCTAATTTTAGTGTCATAAAATTTTTCGCTCCGCTCGAAATGACAACTTTGGATAGTTTTCGTTCAGGCACTATCTATAACAAATGTTTCAGAGTTAACAAACAATATAAATTTCTGTAGCCGTTCACGGCTTGAAACTTGAAATTGGAAAATAGAAATTGGGAAGAACTGCTCAAAAGCATGAAGGCCAAATTTCTAATTTCGACGTTCCGTGAACGCTTACGAATTTATTTTGCATTCTGATAACAACTCAAGTATAAGAATTAAATTCAAAGAATTTGGCTGGGGCCTGCGCGCACTGACCATTCCTAAAAATCAAGAGGACTTTTTGCTTCTTTAATAGTCTGGCTCTTAATCGTATGTGTATAAATCATTGTGGTTCGAACATCGCTGTGCCCCAATAGTTCTTGAATCGTCCGAATGTCGTAATTAGCCTGTAATAAATGGCTGGCAAAACTGTGGCGAAACGTGTGGGCGGTTACCCGCTTGGGAATCTTTGCCTTTTTTACCGCCTTTCTGAGCGCTTTCTGCAAGGATGTTTCATGGATATGGTAGCGCCTGCGCTCTTTGTTCTCCGAAACAAAAGTTAACTCTTTTGCCTGAAAAAACCACTGCCAGATAAGCTCCCTGGCCGCATTTTTATATTTTTTCTCCAGTAAGCCATACAGAAATGTACCATCAAATCCTGCCTGACAGTCCTGCTCATGCAGCTCAATGACCCGTTCAAGCTGGGCCTTCAACTCATCCATAAGTACCTCGGGAATAGGAACGGTGCGGTCTTTTTTCCCTTTGCCATCATGGATAGTGAGTATCTTCATATCAAAATTAAAATTATGGACACGAAGTGAAAGGCATTCGGAAATACGAAGGCCGCAACCATACATAAGGCTGATAATAAGCTTATGGGGATATTTCATAAACCCAACAACCCGATCGACCTCTTCCCGGGATAAGACGACAGGGATATATGGCTTCCTCTTAGCACGAACAATACCATCAACCTTACCGAATTCTTTTTTAAAAACATTACAGAACAAAAATAACAGCGCGTTAAATGCCTGATTCTGGCTTGACGCGGAGACGCCCTGGTCAACAGCCAGCCAGGTTAAAAAAGCCTTTACATCATCAACCGATACCAAGTGTGGATCTTTACTCTTGGTGTAGATTTGGAATTTACGAGTCCAGCCTGAATAAGTTTTTAGGGTCTTGGGAGAATAATGCCGCATCTTAATAGCATTTTTTAATTCATTGAAGACCTCAGTCCAGTCAGCACCGCTTTGCTTGGGCCCACAATAGTGAGGGAAAGTGTTATTCTGGTATGGAAGGATTTTTTGCTATCAGAGCAAACTACTTGATTAATCAAGTTTATTTTAGTATGGGAAGAAGAAGTTTCAAATGAAGTACGTCCAACTGCAGCGACATTGCCGCTGAATGTGTCATTTTGGATTTTTCTGCCGGAACAGTGCTTCATTTCATGAAAAAGGGAGATCGCATGATGTGCCTGTTTTCTGAGGTTTTCAGCCTGCTTTTTCTCTTTTAGTTTTTCAGTAAAGGCAGCAAGGCTCACTTGTGCCGTCTGTTTGAAATTGTATTTATGGCAAAAGTCAAGATAATAACGCAGCCACTTAACATAATATCGATGTTGTCCAGCCTTCACACCTCTTTGCTCAATAAAGGAGGTGTACGCACTGTGAATATCGGGTGGGATTTGAATCATGCGATGTTATCCTGCTTTCTGTTTATCGATCATTAATGAGTGATATCCTGTTAGAAACAACGTAATATAGCACGAATTTGGTTGTCAACCCTTTCGGGTTAGAATAGATATCAGGAAACTGTATAATAACTTGTTCGCCAATGATCTTGGAGCTATGATGTGTGAGCAAATCGATGTCTTTGTGAGTCACAACAGAAAATCGAAACCGTGGGTCAGGCAGTTTGTCAGTCAATTGAGGACGCAGGGCCATAGCGTCTTCTTTGATGAGGATAGCATAACCCCGGGGTCAAACGTAGTTCGGGCACTTGACTCCGCCCTTGATCGGGCTCGTCACACAGTTCTTGTCATCACGCCAGCCGCCCTGGAAAGCGACTGGGTAGCGATGGAATCGACCGCTGCTTTCTACAATGATCCGGCAGGAAGTCGCCGCTCGTTAATACCATTGATCATAGAGGAGGTTCCCACCGATGCTCTGCCCACGTCTTTGAGGGTGCTAAACGCGGTCTCTCCCTGCAACCCTACCACGCGTGTTCAGCAGTATCGATTGCTGCTGAGCACGATCGGGATCAGTGAGTCGGCTGCATCGAGACTTAGCCCACCGGATCCCGACTGGTCTGGGTCGGAGGAGGGGGCCTATGGCGTCGCCGAGCTTCCGCCGGAGTCGGTCTATGTGAGGAAACGCACAAGAGATCTGATCATGTCGTTCTTTCCCGCCAGTTTGTGCGACCTTTCCTCTTTATGGACAAGACACGACCTCTCGTTCTCAGCGTTGGCCCAACGCGCGAAGATTTACCACCCTCGTTGCTATGAAGACATCGTTGCGGCACTTGCGGTTGCACGGGGCGCTGCATACGATGCGAAGTACGCAGTTATGGAAGGCTATGATGACGAGCGATCGCTCGACCCCGACTCCTGGGAAGCCGAGTTCTATCAAGTCTTGCGTGGTCTTGGTATGGAGAACACATCCAAGCTTTCCTTGATAAATGTTGGAATAGGAAATGGCCGGGAATGGACGAGCTTCTATAGTTCGGGCCGACGGATTCTGGGAGTCGACGTTTCCCGTGCAGCACTTGAATCGGCCGGCGGGCATGCACAGAGAACTTGAGACCGTTCAGGCCGATGCTGGTGACTTGTCATGTATAGATAGTGGAAGTTTCGACATCTACATTTCCCTCCGCACCTACCAATCAACTCTTTTTGATGTGGAAAGGAGCGTGCTTGAAGCAACTCGCATACTCAAACAGGGAGGGATGTTCATTGTTTCCCTGTCGGACGCACATAGAGTGGGCACGGGAATTGTGAGAGGCATCCTCGAACCCGACAGCCATCAAGTGGACTTCGACCTCCCCTACTTGCTCGCGGAGAATGTAAGGCGTGTGCTAACGTCGCTTGGCTTCTCACGCATAGGGGTCAGGACGGGCCATTTCGAAGTTTATGTGTTTGGAAGACGACCAGGATAGGAGAGAGGCGAACATGGGTATGGTGAGCGACGCCGCTTGCGCGGCGCGGCACATGCCCGGCGTTCGCCGTCAAAACTAATCAGTGAAAAGCGAAAGAAGTATTATTATTTTAGTGGGGTATCCACTTAGCTGGACTTGATTGGCTGTAACGGACTGATTTGATGAGTATTTTCGTCGCATATACGCCGGATCAATCATTTTGGATAAAAACGACATAAAATCAATGAGATAGCCGTTTCTGGTGGCAATAAAGTAGATAGCCCCCTTATTTTAAATAGATCATTGCTTCATGAGGTATTATATGTCTGCCAAGTTAGAAAAATTAGAACATGAGGCTCTCAGCCTCACTCGACAAGAGCGTGCATTTTTGGCCGACCGATTACTTAGCTCTCTTGACGGAGACGTCCTAAGTGACGTAGATACTGCGTGGATAGTAGAGGCTGAGCACCGCTATAAGGAGTACAAGGAAGGTAAACGACAAGGTATTGCAGCACAGGATGTATTTGCCGAAGCAGATCGGATGTTGAAATGACTTCAGTAATTTTTGATCCCGATGCCCGGGCAGAATTTTTATCAGCTGTTCAGTATTACGAGAATTGTCAATCTGGATTAGGTCGTCGTTTTCGCCTTGTTGTCGAAACTGCCGTTCAAGATATTATGAAAACTCCCTTCCTTTACCGTATTCTACATGCGCCTTTCAGGCGGTGTCTTTTGCAAAAATTTCCATATGCGATCATCTATTCTATTGAGCCAGACCATATTCACATCATTGCTGTCGCGCATACTAAGCGTAAACCAGAATATTGGCTGATTCGATACAAAGACACTTAGATGGACAATTTTTAAATCACTTAATGATCTTTAGTTTTTCAAAAAGGCCTCAATAGAAGACGGCACTATTGCTTGGCCGAATGGTGCTGATATTGCTCCAGAAACACTATATGAAAATGCGAACAAGGCGCTTGAGATGGACTGGGCAAAGCCGTGCCGCTTTTGAAAGGCAGTATTTGAGCGGTAGTGTTTACCTTTATCATGGTTTTTCGGTTATCGTTGCCCAGCCACTCAGCTTTACGTTATGGGAGCTTAATATCATGACATTTGTTGATTGTTTAGAAGAATGTATAGAAAACAAAAGCTTCGTATTAGAATTTAATCGTTTAACCAACTCTAAACTTGGTATAGATACCAGAAGTCCCATTGAAAGGGTTATTGATGATGCATGTGGATATGATAAGCAAAAAAAAGATATGCGGAAATTCGTTGATTTTGTGTATGAATTTATTTGGTATCCTTTACTGCCGCATAACCAGTAAATACAGCCGACCGGAAACGGCGGCTGATTAAGCCGATATGCAGTGTAAAAATATCTATCTCGGAAAATTCTTCTTATGACAAAACGGATACAGAAAAATGAGGTTGCAAAAAGGGTAGCATCACGTCTTTCAATTGATGAAAAGGTATCAGAAGAATATTTAGATGCTGTTTTAGAGACTCTATATGAATCTTTTAAATCAGGAGAGAGTGTAACACTAAAAAACTTTGGGAATTTTTATTTAGATCTGAGGCGGTCAGGCTGTGTATTCAAATTCAATCCAAGCCAAAAGCTGAAAGCACTATTTGGCTGGTCATCTACTTATAAAGGGCCATTGTAACATCCGAAGGAGATTTTTGCATATCGAATAAGGATAGATTGTGTGAGCGTAGCGAACCACGATCTTATCCGGTTGTTGGACAAGCCCGGTGTATCTGCATATTCTGTATATAAGGAAATATCTTTTTTTGAACTGGGGGTAGGAAGTGCGTTTTTAAAAAGCGCACTTTTTCAAGGCGAGGGAGTGCCTTAACCTGTAATAGGCTTCAAAAAATTAACTATTTCATAAAACTTTTTTCCTCCTGTTTTGAATGAATTGCAAGCCTTTGCCATAAAAAAGA
>JAFDFV010000452.1 GCA_019309665.1 Deltaproteobacteria bacterium
TGGAGTATCAAAAGGGCGCAAGCATTTTTTTTATGGAGGAGACAACGGTGTCCCTGAACGATTGTCTCAGAGTCTTAAAGAGAAGATACCCGGACTTAATGTGGTAGGTACGTTTTCTCCTCCATTCAGGTCATTAACAGATGTTGAAGTGAATAATGTAAAAAGGATGATAGAAGAAAGCGGGGCTGAGGTTTTGTGGGTAGGTTTAGGAGCTCCAAAGCAGGAGCAATGGATGGCTGAACATTTAGGCAAGATTCGGGTTCCTTTGATGTTAGGAGTTGGCGCTGCATTTGATTTTCACAGTGGGAATCGTAAATGGGCGCCGCTATGGATAAGAAAAATTGGCATGGAATGGATTTATAGAATGGTAACCGGCGGGAAGCGGGTTTTCTTGAGAAACATCAAGTCTGATACATTAATAATTTGGATTCTACTCAAAGAAGTGATATCAAGGAGACTGTTCAATAAACAATAAGTGTAACCGTTCATGGGTTCAGGGTTGCAAAGTTTCCAGAGTTCACCGTTCAGGGTTGACATTCTTTCGTTGGCCTTGCTCGTAGGCTGGCATCATGTCTTCTCCATTTGAGAACTCACGAATCAACAGTTGTAACTACTCAAGTTCAAAGTTCCAAGGTTCACGGTTCAAGGTTAGAGAGCGATGAAGATTGAACCATGAAACTGAGTAGTTGCTAACGGTTTAGATTTTCGGTTAACCCTGAACCCCTGAACGGTTACCGGTAAGTAGAATATAAGCTAACTTGATTGCATAGGAATTTCCATTTTGCCTATGAGCTATGAGCTAACTTGTATAGGGCATATCAAAGTGAAAATATATGAACAAATAAAAGTCGATAATGATAAATTGGACAAATTTATAATAGATTCCAATACTTCTACTCTGTATCATCAGATCAATTGGAATTATGTTATAGAAAAAACTTTTGGTCATAATACCTATTATCTGTGCGCTGAAAATAGTAATGGAAATTTAGAAGGAGTGCTTCCCATTGTTCACATAAGAAGTTTAATATTTGGGAATTTTCTCGTATCGTCACCATTTACCAGTTATGGCGGTATTTGTGCTGCAAATGAAGAAGCAGAGAATTTATTGATAAGTAGAGCTATTAAAATTGCGGTTAAATTAAATGCGGATTTTATTGAGTTCAGGGATGAAAAACCATCAAATAAAGGTTTCCCTGTAAAAACGACAAAAGTTTCAATGAGACTTGAGTTGCCCGGGTCCGCTGATGAATTATGGAAAACATTTCCCACCAAGTTGCGTACAAAGGTTAGAAAACCTAAAAAAGAAGGAATGTATTGCAAAATAGGGAAGAAAGATGAACTTGAAAGTTTCTACAGAGTTTTTTCCATCAATATGAGAGACTTGGGAACTCCGGTGTATCCCATGAGCTTTTTTGAAAATATATTAGATTATTTCCCTCAAAACATTTGGATATGTACCGTATATAAAGACAATTTACCTGTGGCTTCCGGATTTTTGATCGGTTTTAAAGATAAACTTGAAATTCCTTGGGGTTCTGCAATCAAACAATATAATCGCTTAAGGCCAAATATGCTTTTATATTGGAATTGTATGAAATTTGCGTGTGAGAAAGGATATGGAGTTTTTGATTTCGGACGTTCTACACCTGGAGAAGGAACATATAAGTTTAAACAGCAATGGGGGGCAAAGCCTCATCAATTATACTGGAATTACTGGTTAAGGAATGGTGGAGTCTTGCCTGATCTTTCCTCAAAAAACAAAAAATATCTATTTGCTATTGATATTTGGAAAAGGTTGCCAATAACAGTCACAAAAATATTAGGACCTAAAATAGTAAAATATTTTCCATGAAAATTCAAAGAACCATTCCACCCAGTGCAGCTCCGATTTATTTGAAAGATTTACTGTATGGAATCTATGGAATTTTAAGTAAGGATTCTATTAATCAATTTGAATCTGAATTAAGAACGTATTTCGAAGTCAAACATGTTTTTCTATTATCTTCCGGCAAGGCAGCTTTAACTTTAATACTATTAGCGCTTAAGTCTTTATCGAATAAAAATAAAGTATTAATTCCTGCTTACACATGTTATTCGGTACCATCATCAATATTAAAAGCAAATCTAAAGATACATATTTCAGATGTTAATCCTGTTACATTAGATTTTAACTTTGATTTACTGAAAAAAATATAGATAATGATACATTGTGTGTTG
>JAFDFV010000453.1 GCA_019309665.1 Deltaproteobacteria bacterium
CAATCTTTGGGGAGGTATTTTCCCAATCCCAACAAAGTACTTTACTACATTTACGGCCCGCTTGATTGAAAGTTCCCAGTTTGAAGGAAATTTTTCGGTATGAATAGGAAGATTGTCAGTATGTCCTTCAACGCTAACAGATTCCGACGTTTTGCTGATTATGGCAGCTATTTTATCTAAAACAGGAAAACTTTCCAAATTAATATCAGCCATTCCGAATTGAAAAAGAATGGTGTTGCTGAGGGTGATAAGCACGCCCTTTTTCGTGTAGGTAGCTGTAATTTCAGGCTCGGAATCAAAAGTTTTGACAAAATCCCGGATTTCATCCGGCACCTCTTCTTCAATCTCCTCCAGAGTCGTCACACTTTCCATTTCAGAAGGAAAAGGTGTCTCTATCAGTCCAACTGATACTCTTTGTCCCTCTTTCAAAACTCCGAGGCCGCTTTGCAGAGCATATTGAAATTCCTTTAACTTCTTAACATCAATGCTGCTCATCGTAAATAACATGACAAAGAAAACCATAAGAAGAGTCATCAGGTCATTAAAGGTTGTAAGCCATCCTGGACCCTTATTCCCGGCATTTATTTTTTTCTTTTTTTTCATTTTTTGTAACCGCTAAGGTAGCCACAAAGGCTCAAAGACACAAAGATTATAATATAAAATTCACAATTGGGGAATTTAGGAATTGAAGACATTCTATTGGTTTTAATTCCTCAATTCGCAATTCCTCAATTTATCAATCATATCCCTTCCTGGTGCCTTTGTGGCTAAATAGTTTTCATTTTTCTACTCGACTATTTCCCCAATCCACCAATCATCTAATCAACGAATCATCCATTTCCTTACTCGGCCAGGCTTGTCTGTTCATGTTTCTCTCTAACAAAAACAATTTCCACTCTCCGGTTCTTGGCTCTGTGCTCAGGGCTATCATTGACAAAGATAGGCTGAAACTCTCCAAACCCCACGGCTGATAATCTTTGCATGGGAATTTTCTCGTTCTCCGTAAAATACCTCAGGATATTTACCGCACGTGCGGTTGACAGTTCCCAGTTTGAAGGAAATTTTTCGGTATGAATAGGAAGATTATCAGCATGTCCTTCGACACGCACGGGATAGGACGTTTTAGATATAATAAAAGCAAGTTTCTTCAGCAACGGAATAGCTTCCGGCAATATCTCTGCGACACCGAGATCGAACATGAAAGTGTCGGATAATCTCATCACAAGCCCTTTCTTAGAAAAAGAAAGATTTACGTCTCCTTCCAGACCAAGATCACATGTGAGTTTTCTTAAATCTCCAAAGAGCTTAGCAAATCCACTTTCCATATCAACAATATCCGGCGAAGGAGGCAATATCTCTTTACCGGATTCAAAGTCAAGACCTCCCGGCAGTATGCTGACAGCGTTTGCAAACGACTTCACAAACATCATAACTTTTGCTTCCTCCATAGATGAAAACGAGCACAGCATAATAAAAAAGCAAAGAAGGATGAGAACAAAACCGGAATATACTACTTCCCAGCCTCCGGAAGAAAGCTCATCATTATCTTGTGATTTAGTATTCTTACGCTTTCTGCTCATTTTCTTCTCCAAATAATTTGGGTGAAAGAAAGGCTTTAAGCTTTTGCTCTACAATACGATGGTTGTCGCCGGACTGAATCGATATAATCCCCTCGATCACCATATTTTTTACCAGTATTTCCTGTTTGCTTCTGGTTTTGAGTTTTCCTGCAATAGGTAAAAAAAGGAGGTTCGCCAGAAGCGTGCCATAAAAAGTCGTTAGCAAAGCCACTGCCATTGGAGCTCCGATGCTGCTCGGATCTTCCATCTGCATTAACATCTGCACCAAACCAATAATGGTTCCCAACATCCCGACTGCGGGAGCAAATGCTCCCATGGTAGAAAATATCTCGGCGCCTAATCTGTGCCGTTCTTCTACATATGCTATCTCCGTACTCAGGACCTCTTCTATCGAATTTGATTCCATTCCATCTATAGCCAACCGCATCCCTTTAGCCAGGAAGGGATCTTCCATATCTTTCAGTTGCGACTCAAATGAGAGAATACCCTCTTGCCTAGCCTTTTTGGCAAAATCCACAATTACAGGAACCAGTTTGCCGGCTGACTGGGTGTGGTGGAGAAAGACATTTCTTACCACTCCAAACACACTCAGCACCTCTGAAAGGGGATAAGCAATGAGCGTTGCCCCCGTGGTCCCT
>JAFDFV010000454.1 GCA_019309665.1 Deltaproteobacteria bacterium
GCTCATTGAGAAGACTTCAACTCCTAATTTTTTGAGTTCTTCATAATTGGCGGCAACTGCCGTCAATTCAGTAGGTCAAACAAAGGTAAAATCCCCGGGGTAGAAACAGAGCAGTACCCATTTACCTAAATAATCGGAAAGTTTGATTTGTTTAATTATTCCCTCGTGAAACGCTGGAGCCTGGAAATCCGGCGCCTTTTTCCCTACTTGTGCGCTCATTTTTATTATTTCCTTTTCTTTTGTTTGCTTGTTTTCATCTAAAGAAGATTCCACAGGGCCTCCAATGGGTCTTGCGCATCCAACTTCTATCTTTTCACCCATAATGATGCCTCCTTTATTGCTGGATATTAGCCTTACATCTCAAACCTCCGGCCAGCTTCTTTATTTCATCCAGATCTTTGGTCATGGGCGCCCAACCATACCAGTAGGAATAATCGGGATTGGCATGAAAAACCCCTTGATATGTTCTCATTCTGTGTTTCATGTACATCTTGAATAGTACCTGTTCGATGTAGGAACCACCGGTTTGGTAAAAATGTAAAAAGTCGGGATAAGCGTAAGTGTAATGTGCCGGTTTCTTCAAAATGTCGTCTTTGTACAGGTCAGCTACAATGTTTATGGCTTTTGCCATTAAGCGATCTGCCTTTTTGATCATCTGATCGCCTTTTTCAAGCTCTCCCTTTGCATATTTTCCAGAATGGCACTTTTTGCAGGTCTTTATCATCTTTTTCCGTTCGACCTGCCAGTCATCTTCGGTCAGCCGTGTCAGATCAGCGGCTTTAACGACATCCAGCCGTGCAGTAGCTTTCCCGTCCGGGTCTAATACCCCAAGCGCTTTAAGAATTGTGGTCTGGTCTTTTGCCCATTGTTTATCGTTTGGCAGTGGAAGCCTTACTCCCAAAAATCCCCAGGCCACTTTGTTTGTATGGGTTCCGTCAGGTAGATGACAGAACTGGCAGGTAGGGGCGGCCGCGTCTTTGGGTAGTTTTCCCATTTCCTTTAGCTGGTATCTAACTCCGTGTTTGGAGCTTTCAAACATCTCCCACTGAGGGTGATCAAACCCCATATGGCATGTCTGACATGCTTTGGGATCCTGCGCCTCTTTTTTAGAGAATGTATGCCGTGTATGACATTCATCGCAGGAATTTGTCCGGTAGGTATAGCCTTTTTCACGCAATTCCTTTTTTTGGGCCTCGGATTTTACCCCCATATTATGGCATCCGCCGCAGCCTTTACCGCCTTCCATCAGTTCATCAGGCTCCATGTGTGTGATTGGCAGGGCATTTAAAGAAGTCCAGCCCAAATTGTGTTTTCCTTTAGTGAATTGATTAAACTTTTCCTCATGACACCCCGCACAGGTGTTTTCGTCAGGCATCATGGCTAAGTGGGATGTTTTTCTACTTTTGTGCTCAGATCCATGACAGATATTACAGGCAACGTCGTTATCACTATGTTTACTGCTTTGCCAATCCTTAACCAACAGCGGTGTTACTGCCTTGTGGCAACCGATACAGACTTTTCCCTCTTCTGCTGAAGCAATGCCTGCCATAAATAGCAGCGTTATCAGGGAAGCGAAAAAAAAGACAAAGAATCTCTTCATACATAACCTCCTTTTTTGTTAATCCATCATTTCAAAATTATCATCAGGACATTATCCCTTTTTTTTTAAACACTTCGAGCAGGTGCCAATAATATACGGCCTCATTTCCTCAATTTTGTGCCCGTCTATCATTTTCTTTCCTGCAAGCGGACATCCCACTACATCAACATCATAGACGTGATTGCATCTGTGACAGAAGAAGTGATGATGAGGCTTGACTTCGTAGTCAAAATGCAACTTTCCTTTTTCAATCGTTATTTCTTGAATAAGACCATAATTCTTTAAAAGTTCTAAAGTGTTATAAACAGTAGCCTTTGAAATTGTAGAAAATTTTTCCTTTAAACTATAGTAGATTTTTTCCACCGTTGGATGGGTGCGATTCTCATACAGGTATTCCAGAACCGCATGGCGTTGGATTGTTAATGTACATCCTTTTTCATTAAGTTCGGTTAATTTTTCATTTAGGTTCATAATATACTTTATCTAACATTAGAACAATTCTAAGTCAAGAATAAAATTAACTTTTATTCTTGATGAAATGGGGAGCCTGCCCGCCATTGCCTTTGTTCCCCGTTGCAACGATTAGCCCTTTATTTTTAATGGCAGAGTAACTTC
>JAFDFV010000455.1 GCA_019309665.1 Deltaproteobacteria bacterium
CGACTGCGTCGGAAAATTACAGTAGGAGTTGCTTATGGCTCAGATATAGAACTTGTCAGGAAAACCCTTTTTGAAATAGCACACAAGATTCCAAAAGTACTAAAATATCCAAGACCGGATGTCATTTTTTCAGATTTTGGAGACAGCGCCCTTATTTTTACCCTGCGAGTATGGACAGATATAGATAATATGCTCATAGCTGAAACAGATGTAAGGTTTGAAATTAACAGGCTCTTTAATGAAAGAAAAATCGAGATCGCCTTTCCGCAGCAAGACTTGCATATACGATCATATCCAGATGCTCCAAAGCCATTGAAATTTAAAGAGGAAAATTATTAATGGGCAAAAACATAGGATTTGTCTCAACCCGCTTTGCGGGAACAGACGGAGTTACATTAGAATCGAGCAAGTGGGCACAGGTTCTAAAAAAAAGCGGGCATTCCTGTTTCTGGTTTGCCGGCGAACTTGACAGAAATCCTCAAAACAGCTTACTGGTTCCTGAAGCCTTCTTTAAGTATAAAGAAAACAATTGGATCAATGACCGGATTGTTGGTAAAAAAGGAAGGAGTCCCGATGTAACTGAAGCAATCCATTTCTTAAGATCCTATTTGAAAGCAAAACTCTATGAATTCATAGAAAATTTTAAAATCGACATGCTGATTGCTGAAAATGCTTTGACTATTCCCTTGCATGTCCCTCTTGGATTGGCCTTAACAGAGATCATTGCTGAAACTCAGATCCCGACTATTGCGCACCATCATGATTTCTACTGGGAAAGGTTACGTTTTACAGTCAATGCGGTGAACGACTATATTCAAATGGCCTTTCCTCCTGCTCTGCCCGATATTGAACATGTAGTAATTAATTCAGCAGCCAAGGAAGAGCTGGCTCACCGTACCGGAATTTCGTCAACCATTATTCCTAATGTACTGGATTTTAAAAATCCACCCTTGGTGGATGAAAAGCGCACAGAAGATTTTCGTAATTCAATTGGATTAAAGCCCGATGATGTTATGATTTTACAGCCCTCCAGGGTTATTCAGCGAAAAGGAATTGAACATGCCATTGAACTTGTCCACGACTTGAAAGATCCACGCTATAAGCTCGTAATATCACACGAAGCAGGAGATGAAGGATTTGAATATGCCGAATGGCTTATAGAAAATGCAAAAGATCGAGGTGTAGATCTTCGCTTGTTTGATGCCGGTTTAGCGGATCCAATCAACGATGGCTTGAAAAATCCGAATCAATATTCGCTTTGGAATATCTATCCACATGCTGACTTTATTACCTACCCCAGTCTTTACGAAGGATTCGGCAATGCCTTTCTTGAAGCTATTTATTTTAGAAAACCCATGCTGGTAAACCGTTATGCCACATTTGTACGAGACATAGAGCCAAAAGGTTTTGATCTGATAGTCATGGATGGATTTTTGACCAAAAAAACAGTTCAGAAAGTAAGGGAAATTCTTGAATCACCTGAAAAAAGAGAAAAAATGGTAAATCATAATTACGAGATTGCCTCCCGTTACTATTCTTATTCCGTGCTAAGGAAATCGCTCAATTCTTTACTTATAAATTTCTTTGGAATAGAGGCATAATGTCGCACAAGGTATTTATGATTACCCCTGCTGGGCTTTGACCCTTTGCTCAGCCGCCTGCAAAATCATCTGTAATATGTTACTATAAGAAATATCAGCATATTTTGCCATTTTTGCCTGTCAGCGGAAAGTGAACGCTCACGGCAAACAAAAAGCTTCTTATCTATCCATTCCCAAGAACGTGCCTGAAAATTTTCTCTTAGGAATTTTCCGTTTTGAAAGAATTAATTCACAATTCAAGCTTTTGACACTACTACCCCTTATTGACCCCCTGATCCCTTTATTTTTCCTCCTCCCAGTAGACATACTTTGCTTTGCCATAGGGAGTTCTGACGAGCGAATGGTATACCTTAATATGCTGCTGAGCTATTATTGCCCATGAGCTGTGATTCTTCACATACTCTTTGATATTGTTTTGTAGTGTCCGGCAGAGGTCATCATCTCTTAGGAGCTTAATAATGTTTTGTATATATTCCTTTTTTTTCTTGCATATCAATCCGCCGTTGCTGCGTTTAATAAGCTTTCTGAAGGCTAAAAGATTTGAGGTTACAACAGGCTTTTGGAAAGCGAAACACTGGGCCATAATCCCGCTTTGAGCGCCCTTCTCATA
>JAFDFV010000456.1 GCA_019309665.1 Deltaproteobacteria bacterium
TATTATCATGGTTGGCCCAAAAGGATATTTTCAAGCTCTTTCAGGCTATTAATATAAAGGTTGGCGTCAAGAGATCTGTTTTTATATGCTATCAGAGCTATGCCTGCTGCTTTTGCTGCAATTTCGTCCAGCTTTGAGTCTCCTATATAAATTAATTGACCGGGTTCTATATTAAAATGCTCCAGTATTTTAATTAGCTGATCCGGGCTGGGTTTGGGGTTTTCCACATCAAGTGCACTTACTACCAGATCAAAGTATTCTTCGAGATCGTGTTCAATAAGCACTCTTTTCATTGTATCTGCCCGGTTTGTAGCAACTGCTGTCTTATATTCAGGTCTGAGCCTTTTAAGCAAAGGCTTCAGGTGCGGTTCCATTTCCATATATTTTAAAAATGGTATATAGCTCATATGTTTGCGAAATACTTGTGCTTGTTCAAAGCCTTTCTTGTCTTCAAATAGTTTGGCAATGGCCTCGTCTGCCGTATGCATGTATGAGTAAGCAAACTGTTCAGGAGTCATATCGGGTTTGCCGAAATGATTTAGAATATTATTATAATAGGCTGTGTTTGCCTTAACAGTATCAAACATGACTCCATCACAATCAAAAGCGACAACTTTAATATTATTATTCATAGAGGACTTTCTCATGCCTTCTCCATTCAGAACTCACCAATCACCTGCCCGCTCGCAAAGCTCGCGAGGCAGGCGGGTTTTCGACGTTCAATTCCCCTTACTATTATATGATGTAACGCGCCAGAGGCGTCTATACGGGCTTTTCTTGGCGTAGAATTTCTATAGAATATTCCAGATCAGTTGTCCAGCAATATTCCAATAGATGCCCCCAAGGCTCGCCTCTTATAAACAGCCCTTCTAAAAATAATATCATTGACATTTAACCACAAAAAGATTATTTTCTAGACAGGATAGCCAGAACCGTACAAAATATAATCCTGCGGGGTGATGAAAATGATAGAAAATTCATGGCAACTTCAGAATGCAAAAAACAAATTCAGCAACCTTGTTGATAAAGCTCAACATAATGGCCCGCAAGTGGTAACCAAACATGGCAAAGATGCTGTTGTTGTTCTATCAATTGATGAATACAAAAAATTAATAAAACCAAAAACCAGCTTGTTGAAATTTTTTCAAAATTCTCCTCTTTCAAAAATTAATTTAGACATAAAAAGAAATAAGGATCTACCGCGAGATATAGAATTATGAAATACCTGTTAGACACTTGTGTTGTTTCAGAATTAATTAAAAAAAATCCAAACAAACAAGTTGTTAAATGGATATCCAAAACAACTGAAACCAATCTATTCATATCTGTTTTAACAATCGGAGAACTTCATAAAGGTATTGAAAAACTTCCTGAAAGTAGGAAGAAAGAAAAACTGCACAAATGGGTGAATTGCGACCTGAAAGAAAGGTTCAAGAACAGGATAATCAATTTTGATCTACAGGTAGCAACCATTTGGGGTAAAATCCAGGCTCGGTCAGAATCAGCAGGCAAGGCCATGCCTGCAATTGATGGCATGATTGCGGCTACAGGAATCGCAAACGATTTTATTATTGTAACACGGAACACATCAGACATGGAAATCAGCGGGGCTTCCCTGCTTGATCCATGGTTGCCAACCCACTGACAACATCCCCGATATCCACCTATCCTATTAGATTATCCTTGTATTGTGATGTTCCAATTGCAGTTGAACAAAACAGATCGGCAAAGATAGAATTAATTTTGTGCCCAACAATACAGGAAATCACATAACTAATTGAGTACCTTTTTTAATCAAGGCATCTGGAAGGAATCGGAGTTTAAAGGAAAATTTAATCCACAATTCAAGCTTTGACACCTAGTTTTCTTCAGTCAAAAGCGATAACTTTAATATTATTCATAAATAATTTCTACTCCCGATCCTTGAGGCTCGGTTCACGGTTTATGGTTGATAGTTGATCAAAACATAAAACTGTTAACTGTAAACCGACAACCGGCAACCGTTACCAATAAATCTCGTTCTCATTCCCCGGCAGCGGCATCCGGCAACGGCCCCAGACCCGCTTTCTCCCAACATTGTTTAAGCTTGTGTTGCTCAGACTGTGAAGCCTCCATACCGGAAGCATTTGCCGGATCTGTGATATGAAGTTTAAGCGGCATCCAGTCTGCAAGGCGGTTATAAAGGTCGTCCACTGATTTTGGTCCATC
>JAFDFV010000103.1 GCA_019309665.1 Deltaproteobacteria bacterium
TCTTAAACAAGTAGAGATATCATCCATGCAGCAGGAACTTTCGCATAAAGTATCAATGAGTAGGGTCTGCGGGGCAGTAAAACATCATGTGGAAACTGTTTTTGGAGTTAATCTCATAAAAACAAATTTGCCGGAACTATTAAAAAAATTATAGCCGTTCACGGCTTGAAACTTGAAATTGGAAATTGGAAATTGGGAAGAACAGTACAAAAGCATGAAGGCCAAATTTCTAATTTCAACGTTAACGCTTACAAAATATTAAACAAACATTATGAGTCAACGTCAGATATCAAAAAATCATGTCAGAAAACCCGACTGGCTGAAACGGAATCTGCCATCAAGTCCCACATATGAGAAGATCAGGAACCTGCTGAGCAAAAGCAGGCTTCACACAGTATGCCAGGAAGCCAAGTGCCCGAATATGTGGGAATGCTTTTCCAGGCATACTTCCACATTTCTTATTATGGGTCCAAACTGCATGCGTAACTGCGGTTTTTGCGCGGTTGAACAAGGCCCTTTGGGGCTGCTCGATCCGGAAGAACCTGCAAGGGTTGCACAAGCCGCACGAGAAATGAAACTGAAATATATTGTCATAACCTCTGTTACACGTGATGATCTGCCTGACGGAGGTGCAGGTCATTTTGCAGAAACTGTCAGACAGGTGAAAAATAAAATTCCAGATGCGCTTGTAGAAATTTTGATTCCTGATTTTCTGGGAGATGAGAGAGCACTTAATACAGTCATGGAATCCAGCCCCGATGTTTTAAATCACAACATTGAAACAGTAAACCGTCTTTATCCTTCAGTACGGCCTGAAGCTGATTACCGCCGTTCACTTGCAGTCCTAAGACAGGCCAAAAAAATAAACACCTCTGTTTTCACAAAGTCAGGCCTGATGCTTGGCCTTTGCTGACAATTGGACAATATCTTCAGCCATCAAAAAAACACATAAAGGTAGATCGTTTTGTTTCTCCCGAGGAATTTGATAACTGGAGAAAAACTGCTCTTGAGACAGGCTTTTCCGAAGTCGCCAGCGGGCCGTTTGTCAGAAGTTCTTACCATGCAAAGGAGCTGTATGAGAAAGTTAAATATTAGGCTTATACTGAGGAACATTAGAAATTGGGCAAAGAGGAGGTATTTTCAAATGTCTCGTAACATGAGCATCAAAATGGAACCTATAGGTTTTGTGCAGACTGATGCCGAAAAAATTCCCCGGCATTGGAGCATTTCGGATGAGGAGGGGACATTAGTCATTGATGAAAAATATTTGCACGGACTCAAAGATATCAAAGCCGGCCAACGCATCGTCGTAATTTTTCATTTCCATAGAAGCCCGGAGTTCACTTCACAGTTTCTCAGCCAGACACCTCCACACCGTGAAGAGCAACTGGGCGTTTTCAGCATTTGTTCGCCAATCCGACCCAATCCCATCGGCATGTCGGTTTTGGAAGTTCTCAGGAGGGAGGACAACGTCATTTACGTCAAAGGACTGGACATGCAAGATGGGACACCTGTTTTGGATATCAAACCCCATGTTGAAGACAAACACAGTTGTCCGAGTTTCAAAGGCAAACGGTGAGCTTTTTTTTGCTCGACAAAATGCCCGGGCAATTTGATAGTAAAAACCTATGACATAGCGCAAATTTTAAGGGGTGCCGGCATGACAGTTATCAGCGGATTCCATTCGCCCATGGAGCATGAATGCCTGACAATACTTTTACGCGGCACCCAGCCAGTCATTATCTGCCCTGCCAGAAGTATCAATAACATGCGGATAAACAAAGATTATAAAAAGCCCCTGAAAGACGGGCAACTGCTTTTTCTCTCCCCATTTAAAGAAAATCAACGACGCATTTCCGCTAAGACATCCCATTACCGCAATCTGTTTGTTGCAGCCATGTCTGCTGTTATTTTCGTAGCCCATGCTGAACCATACAGCAAAACCGAAGAACTCTGCCGGCAGATGCTTTCCTGGCAAAAACCGATTTATACATTTGAAAGTGATTACAACAAAAACCTTATCAAAATGGGTGCCCGGTCGGTAAACATGGCTAATGTTTCAGCGTGGGGAAAGTTTTTTGCAACCTAACAAATTTTGTCGCGATGATAGCGAAACGGCTACCTGGGCAGGATTACCTCCTGCAGGTTTGTGCGACCTTGCCAAGTAGCATCTAATGGACGTCACATTACACAAATCGGAGCAGAGGTGCGTTGTATTAAAAGTCGAAGAAATTGGTCTGAATTTTTTCGGCACGTTTTACTCGTTAATTTAATCTTGCCCACAGATGAAACAGCGTAATAAAATTATTTTTTCGGGAGGTTATTGAAATAAACTTTGCGGTGGTTGATCTGATATAATCTTTTTTCAGCTTGTCTTTTAATAGCCAAGGCACTGGAGAATATAAGTTCTTTTGGATCAAATCATCAATCCATGAATTAATGCTGCCGTACCAGTAAATAAAGTCATGTTCCTGAACATAACCAATAATAGCCCCATACTTTAAATTTCTACCGTGTTTCCCCTGTTTAAAACGTTCAACACCACCGCAATGGATATATTTTTCGTTTTCATATCTGCCGATCAGATATTCTTTTGATCTTTTTTTTCCTAAATTGCCTAATCTTTTTGCCTCCAAAGAAAAAAAGGATTCATCAGTATATGTTTTTGAGCCGATTACAATACCTTCTTCAAGGGTGGTTATTGTTCCGATATCAACCTGTGGACTGTCGCCGCGTTCGGGGATTTCCATATATTCCTTGTCAAACCAGAATGGATAATACTCACGTACTGCATGAGAATTTAAGATTAATACGAGTTTCTGGGTTAATCCTTTTTCATTTTTTATATCCGAGTCGACATACTTATCTGAAAATGTGATCAAAATCCGCTCAACAAAATCCACGACAGCAATTATAGGGGCGTCTATTTTCGGCCCTTCTATTTTTCCTGATGCCATGAATTTATGAGTATCGGCAAGCATTAATTAATATCCTTGAATAACCATATCAGCAAAAGTATCGTCTGCATCACGAATAGCAACAGATCGGAGCCAATAGCGTGTCTGTTTGGGCTTTATCAGATAAATCGTGTTGTTTTCATAAACCCTCAACATTCTAACAATTCTTGAATTTGTGCTTGTATTGTTTTGGATTAGCTCATATAAATCTGCTTCAAGTTCATCCATACTGCCCGTCCTAATTTGAGGTTTATCCTTGTAATAAAATGGGAAACAGATAAATGAGTCGGTTTTTAGCGGCTTGTATGGTTGGAACTCTTTATATACTGAATTTAAAACCCTGCAGTATGTCTCTGAAAATTGATGCAATTGATGATCATCAACAGGTTTTTCAGCAACAGAGGTTTCACCTTTTTTCCGGAAATCGAGCATATAATCCAGCACGTCATCTACCAGTATTTGTTCAATTTCAGCAAGCTCAAGCTTTTTTTCATCTTCAGGGTAAGGCAAGTTCTCAATATCTTTTTTTAAAATAGCCGTTGCTCTGCCGATCATGTATCGTCCACTAAATCCCGCAACATAAAAAAGGTAAGTTCTATTATTTCTTATTCGCTTTTCAATCTCTAATAAATCGTCGATCTGATTTTTAGGGGCGTAAATACCTATTATGTCGTGTTTAAAAGAAAGGTCATCATTTTTAAAAGCTATTGGAATTGAGTTTTTAGCCACTCCTTCTTTGATTAGCAGATGTGGGCCTTTAAAAATTAGCTTATTTCTTTGCCTAGTTCGTTCAAAATATTCTTCTCTTAAAGTGCGAATTTCAGCCTCAACAATCCCTTCTTCGGTAAGCGCCTCAGTGGGTAATGTATCTTTTCCGGTAAGATAGTCTGCTTTTTTATATTTTTTTTCGAGCTTATCTAATTCTTCTTTCTCTTTTTGTGATAATTTTTCTGTATTTTCTTTAAGCCTTACAAGCTTATCTATTTCATTCTTGTTGCCGACGATGAATCCTTCTGCAATTTTCCAGTCATTAGTGTTCACTGCTTCCTTTAAATAATCGCCTAAGGTTCTCAGGAGCGCAAATCTTGCCATAAGGTGCTTTAACCTTCCGCCTCCTAGCAAGTTTGCTTTCCAGACAAGCCTGTTTTCTAATGCCTCCTGGTGGGATATTCTATGAAAATCATAGTAGTCCAGTTCAAAATAGAGCTTTTCTTTGGCAGGCTTTGTCCTTCTGACTGTTACGTGAAGCAGATTATCTTTTATAGGTTCCCGTTTTTTTGCAAATACAACTGCTACGGCAACATTTACACTTTCAAAAAGCATTGCACTTAAAAATGTAAAATCGATTATTTGAGGCACATGATAAGCGCTTAAAAAATATGTTCTGAATTCCTTGGAATTGCTGTTGTAAAGAAACGGTCCGGAAGGAGTGATCATGCAAAGATCGGCACCTTCTTTACACAGATTAATGGCCTGTTCAAGAAACAGAAGGGCAATCTGATTATCAGGCAGTTTTGGCCGTTCCCTTATTTTTCGTTTTTCAATCCTTTCTGCATCAGGAGTAGTTAATTTAGGCTCAAAAGGTGGATTTCCAATCACAAGGTCAAAATCAGATTGTTCAGATTTTCCCATATCACTTTTGGTGACAGCTCGTCCAGCAAGGCCAGGCTCAAACTGAAAAATGTCAGGCGCACAGCTTCTTCATACATATCAACGCCAAAGATATTATTTTTGAGAATCTTTTTTAATTTGTTCAGGTCGTTAGCATCCGGTTTTTTCCAATTATTTCGAATTCTCCACCAGTGTATCATTCTCCGAAATGCGGCAACCAGGAAAACACCGGACCCGCAGGCTGGATCAATAACTTTGAAACAATAAGAAAATTGACTAAATATGGGGGGGTATAAACGATGCCTTTTTTAGATTCCAGGAATTCCTCATAAATATTGCTGATTAATTCTATGGGCAGGTCATTAAAAGAATACAGCCTCCAGAATGTGTACTGGCATTCATCCAGCTTTCCTTCAAAAAAATCGGCAAAAGGTTTAAGGTCTGCGTTTTTTAAAGTTTCTCTCTCTTTTTCATCTTTCCATTTGAAAATCTCGCCGTTAAAACAGTCTGTACTGCCTAAATAGTCGAACAGATCAAGGCACGCCCCCTTTTTCCTCAAAACGCCCAGAAAAGAATCATGCCCGTCTGAATAATCGCGAAAGAACCCCGGAGGAAAGACGTTATCGCCATTTTCATCTTCCCGCTCCTCAAGATACTTAACAAGGATCGACATCACCAAGAGCTTTTGGGCGATATTATCTTCCAGAATTCTGCTTTTGATTATATCTTTTCTTAACCGTTTTAACTCATTTAATAATTTTAAATATGCTGTCTCTTTTAGCTTGAACTTGTCTTTATATTTAGGGTTGGTCCAAAATGCGCCATTATCAAATCGCTTTGCTGAAAAATTCTTTATTTTGTCCAATTCTGTCTTTATTTTTGAAGCTAATTTAATTGTTTCAAAGACAGAATATGATATATTTCCGGTTGATGGATCAATTTTTGGATGTTTCAGGCAGTTGAAGATCTTAGCTTCAGTTTTATAGAAAATAAAAAAAAGTGGGACCTGGCCGGAATTCCATAATCTTTTATATAAAACACCTATTTCATCATCATCTTTTTCATTTTCAGTAAAATCATATACATAAATCTGTGGAATCGGAGGCCGGCCATCATCAAACCGCCTGAAATATACAGCATCGGCTCCGTATTTTTTAGCATATTCCAGAGCTATCATTTCAGTGTTATCTTGCTTCTCTTTTCCAACAAAAACCAATCCAGACGACTCCCCTGTTTCCGGCATCATGTCAAACTTCATCAGAATGTCCATGAAGTCATTATTAGGAGGGTTATTCATACCAGCCTCTATATAGAGCATTTGGCTTTGTTCTCTGGTGTAATCTTTCTATTTCTGTTGAACAAACCATCAGACACTGGTTTGCATATTAGACATTATCTCCATAGAGCCATCTGTGGGTCCTTAAACTCATTTTCAGCCCGTTTAAAGGCGGCTTTTGTTTTCATGTCGTATGTTTTGATGTATTCCCAAGCACGTTTGACAAGAAACAAATCTTTGCCTGAAAATTTGTTATAATTTAGAGAACCTCTTTTGATTTTTTTTGGATTAAGGTAACCAGCTCTGACAAAGTATGTGAGCTTGTCATGGGTAAGACCATCAACTTGTTGAAGGATGTCTCCTGCGTTCATAATAAGCCCTTTAAAGTGATGGAGAATGAGAAAGAAAGCAACTATGATATGTACTTGTACAAATACATATTCTAATCAGATTGAAATGTCAAATAAAAAAATAATGAAAACACATCTTGATCGCATCTTAAAAAACGCATCAGTTGGCATCTGTTTATGCAGATGCTATTGAAGAAACATGTGGTATACATCCATAAAAGTATAAATTTCTAAAATATATTGAAATGATTATAAAATATGACTTATCAGTATGCAAAATCAATTCGTAAAAAGCTGCGGGAGCTGGCCGATCTTGCGATAGTAGGCGATAGCTGCATCCCCTGCGCCTTGCATCTCCGGCAAACTCAACAATCACTCAATTCAGATGATATACTCATCACCAATTACTGAGGGGTCGTAAAGATCAGGAAAGTAATAGGGAAGAACACCAATCGGCAGACCGATCGTTAACGGCGCACGGTGGCTTTGTGACTGCAAAAGACCGTCTTTGATCAGCGCGCTGACGATTCGGCGTGCATTGCGCTCGCTCATGTTCAGAATTTCAACGGCCTTGCCTCTTGGTATGGCGCCCCGCATAAATACGGCTCTGAGTAATTTTGCCGCCTCAAGCCGCAAAGGTTTTTTATCATGTTTGGCCCGCATTTCCACATACCAGTCGATCCGTGTTTCGATCAGGTCAAGCCGCAGCAAGCCTTCCATGAAGCGTATTTGATCCAGGCAAATTTCAAAGAAAAACCTGCAAAAATCCGCCAGCAGGTCATCATCAAAATAGTGAGCACCATTTTGTTCATCCGGGGAATCAGTGGCCCACAGCTCAAACATATACTGCTTTTTATTTCTTGATAAACCTCGGGACAAAGACCACAAATTGCTTTTGTTAACGCCTGTCCTGGCGAGATATAGCCCTGAGAAAAGGCGGGCAACTCTGCCGTTTCCGTCCCGGAATGGATGCAGCCAGGTTAGCCGGTGATGATTTGCCGCCATCGCGATTAAACGTTCGTCACCATGAAATTGATCCGGGCTATAGCCTTGAGCAAAGGTTTTGAGCAATGCCGGCAAATCCTGATAGTCCGGCCCATGAAGCGACCGGCCATCCACGGAGACATTAACATCCCGAATTTGGCCAGGATTGACCGGCGCCTTGGAAAACCCTTTGGGGGTGTGGGTGTACAGATGTTTTTCCGGTAAGTTGGCATAGAACGCTGCATGAATTTCAGACAAAAACTGTTGGCCGCAGATATTGAGGTTTTGCTGCGCGGATCCTTAGAAAATTTCTTTTGTAAGGCCTTGCTGATGTCAGGGATAGTTGTTTTATGGCCTTCAATAAGATTGCTGTAATAGCTGTTGACGAGCCGGAGCTGGTCACCAAGCACAATGGCGGTCTCTCCGGCCACCTTGCCCTCCAGCCCCGCGGATGCCGCTATGATTTCCTGCGCCATATCCTTTAAGGAGCCTATATTGCTATTCCCGGGTAAAAAAGGCGTTAGATAATAAGCGGGATTCTTGCTTTTTTTGGCCGGTTCGTTGGCCGGTTTGCTTTTATCCATAATGTATTATTAATTAACATTAATTTTCTATTATAGCAATTAATATTTTAGCTTTTTTGATGAATATTGGCCGGTTGGAACCATGATTGTGGCGTATGTGTGTCAAAATGACGATCAGGTTGCCCTATTTTATGAGTTATCAGAAATTTGAAAACTCAAAAGTAACTTGTTAACAACCAAAGGTGGCGGGCATTTAAATTTAATTGCCCGCTGCCTCTCGTTAATCTCATATTTGAGTTTTCAAATTTCTGGTTATTCATAAAAATTTCGGATTAACAGTTGGCTGCGAAAGTATAATTACCCTTAAAAAACTCCTCCACATACCAGTCTATCTGGCCGTCATCAGACAGTACCATGTCCAAAAGGCGGACAGATCCGAGCAGCCTGCCTATCATGTCCAATTTTTCCTCAATAAGAGCCTGATCAAACTTTTTCAATTCACCCCTGACCATATCGCCTTTTTGATCTACCTTGAACAACAGCTTTTTGAGAATTAATGTAATAAGAGTTGCCCTTCTGGACCTCCTGCCTATGTCAGCAGCTCCTCCTTTGAAATAGAAGGTTATGTAGTTATCATTTACGACAGGACCGCAATATGTATCGATTGTTGCAAAGTGATATCCGAGACGTGAATTGAAATTTAAGTATTCGCCCGAAATAACAGCGTAATTTGGCCCTCCCATGCGGCCTTCTTTTAGTGGGTCCCGAAATACCGATTCTGCAACAATAGAAGCAAACCCGCCCCAGTTTATTCCTATATCGCCGGACCACTCTATATCCTTGTGGGTCATTCCATTTAGCAATGCTTTGAAAGGCACGGAAATTACATCTTCTTTTTGCGCTTTGCGTGCTTCAGGACCGACCGAGAGGCCGCCTCCCAGGTCAACGACGTAAATGCTTAAAGGTAAAGAGCTATAAAGGCGGATAGCGATATTTTCTTTAGATTTAATATCATCACTGATCCAGAACATTTTACGCATTGACATCTCATGTGCAAAACGGATTATATCGTGGATTGTCCGGCAGGCATCCGGATTAAAATTATCCTGCTTGGGATCTAAAAGATTCAATGGCGCAATCTTCTTCAGGGCAGCCTGGGCCGCTTTGTATGTTGGGCTCCCCTTCATTGGATTGATAACTTTTTTTTCCTTTAAAAGTTTTTCTACCCTTCCTTTATAAACAACCCTGTTAGAGGCATCGACTGTAATCTCCTCGCTATGTTCAATTACAGAGGTGGCATTATGTGTTCCTACAAGTGTGGGTATTTGAAATTCTCTGGCTACAGAAGCCATGTGCCCTGCAACGCTTCCCACATCGGTAACGATTGCCTTGGCGCGTCCCATTATAGGGACATAGCGGGGTGATGTTTGATGGGCTATCAAAATGGCGCCTTTGGGTATATCATAAAGATTGTGATCTGATTTCAACACATATGCTAAGCCGGAGGCAGTCCCCTCTGAAGCTGAAGCGCCGCCTTTGATCAGAACAGGGTGATCGGCAAGCTCTTTTTCGGAGACATCTAAAGATGTTGTCGGCGTTTCTGCAGGAATAAACTTTAATGACTTCTTCAAAGGCCGCGCTTGTAATATGTAGAGCCTGTTTTGCTTGTCTATGGCCCACTCGATGTCCAGAGCAACGCCATAGTGACTTTCCAGTTTCAAACCATAGTCAACCAGAGTCTTTATCTGTTCACGCTCAAGACACGCTTTGTCCTTCAAATCAT
Organism: Deltaproteobacteria bacterium; assembly: GCA_019309665.1. Classification (GTDB taxonomy): domain Bacteria; phylum Desulfobacterota; class Desulfobacteria; order Desulfobacterales; family ETH-SRB1; genus B13-G4. The sequence continues at coordinate 9,486 of JAFDFV010000103.1, forward strand.
CGGCTACAGCTTCATCCTTTATTCCTCCTTCTACATCGGTTTTGCAAATGGTTCCTTTGATAGCGATTTCTGATTTTTCAATCTGCCTGTTCTCTTTATTAACCTGGTAAAAGTCGGTGTCAGTTGAACCATCCACTGCTCTGACCCCTAATCCCCATACAGCGCTGATCATAATTACTGCATTGCGACGGTCATTCGGGTCAATAGTATACATAACCCCGCTGACTTGAGCGTCTACCATTAATATACAGGCCACGCTCATAATTACATCCTGATCCATATATCCCCTGCTGCGGCGGTAGTAAAGAGCTCTCGGATTAAAGGTGCTTGATACAACTTCTTTGTATGCATGGACGAAATTTTTTTCAGTAACGTTTAAAACTGTGGAGTGCTGACCGGCAAAACTGGCCTCAGAATCTTCACTGGTTGCGCTGCTTCTGACCGCGAGTCTTATATCTGATCCTGATTTATGCTTAAGTTCAATGGCTGCATTGCGCAATTCTCTTTTTAAATCATCCGGCAGTTCAGCATTCAATATAAAAGACTGGATTTCCGGGCTGATCTTCAGAAGTGTCTCGGTATCGTTGACATCGAGACCTCTCAATTTGTTGTCTATCAATTTTGAAAGATCGTTATGATCAAAAAAATACTGGCAAGCATAAGCTGTAACCGCAAAACCCTGCGGCACGGGAAGATGAGCCCTGTTATATACTTCACCTAAATTGGCTGCCTTGCCGCCAACCTCAGCCATGTTGTCCCTGCTTAGCATCTCGAGTGGAAGGATCAGGTTTGTTTTATCAATTTTTTTCTTTTGCTCTAAATCTTTAAGGATGGTGGTGCCTATTTTTTCAGCAACATCAAAGAGCTGTGGATATTCTCCCACTGAGATTTCGTTCAGGTCTTCAACAATACTGTAAACTTCGCCTATTAATATTTCAGACTGGATAAGCACATAGGCCAGGGTAAAAGGCTTGCCCCTGTAAAAGACATGCTCAAGATCGGTGATTATTTCAAGAGCCCGATTGTTTGAAATCAGTAGTCTTCTAAAACATTCATACTTTCGTTTAAATATGCTTTTGTCGGGCGAAATGCGGTCACCGATCTTGCTCTTTCTGAACAGATCAAAAAATTTAAACATAAAAAATCCTTCAACAAAAAAGGCACTCCACGCTAATTTGATGGAGTGCCTTTTTTTGTTATAAAATATTCAGCTAAACTACAACTACATTTACGGCAGCAGGACCCTTTTGCCCTTGCTCGATGTCAAATGTAACTCGATCACCCTCATTAAGGGATTTAAAACCAGATGCGTTGATTCCTGAATGATGAACAAATACATCAGGACCATCTTCCTGTTCAATGAATCCAAAACCTTTTTGGTTGCTGAACCATTTCACAATTCCATTAGCCATAGCGACAATCTCCTTTTAAAAAAATCTAATGGTTTCAAACTTCAAGTTGTTGCCACTTTGACAAATAGATCTTTCCCTAAGAACGAAACCGGTCCGCCATCAACCACGCGCTTTAAAAAATAAATCAAGATTGTTAAGGAACGTGGACGAAATAACTTCCACAAGTAGGCGCATAGATTTGGGTCAAATTCGTTCGATCTCAGATCACAAAAGTTGATGGAATAGCGGGCTATTTTGATATTTTTGTGATTTACTATTCTAACATTGGCTGCCTGTAATCCGTGACGTGTTTCCTTTATTTCAAATGTTACTTTATCGGATTTTTGCAACGCAAAAAAGCCATGGTCTTTGATACTTTTGCTGTGCATAAAAACTTCCCCATCGTTTTCGGTTTCAATAAAACCATAACCTTTTTTCTCACTATACCATTTAACCGTTCCCTCTTTCATATATAATCTACCCCTTAAAACATCTTTAAAAATATAATATCATTATAAAGAAAATCCTATAAACATTCCGATAATTAATTTCACAAGGATAGAAGGAGAAGGGCGTATTAGTTATACGTCGACGACTGATAACGCAGTGAAATTATTTATCTGAAAGTCTATAAATCCAAATCATATTTATTCATCTCCAGCCTGTATTATTTTATAAATATCATAAATTCTGAATAATATCAAACAATCTCTAAATATATGCGACAATAAGGCATATGCGACAATTTAAAGCAATAGTGAAAGTGAAGCGTTACATCAGGTGCTTACTTCTGTCCAGGCTCCTGTATTGAATTGCCTCGGAAATGTGGTCAATCTTTATATCATTTTCAGCTTCGAGATCTGCAATAGTTCTGGCAATTTTAAGTATGCGGTTGTATGCCCGGGCGGAAAGGCCAAGTTTATCTATGGCTGATTCCAGAAGGTTGCAAGATGCATCATCAATTTTACAATAATTTTTTATATGGCGAGAATTCATTTGAGCGTTGCAGTATATTTTTGATCTTGCAAATCTTTTAGACTGATGTTTGCGGGCTGCTGAAACCCTGTTTCTGATATTTTCAGACGACTCTGAATTGAATTTTCCCATAAGATCCCTGTGTGGTACGGCAGGAACTTCTACGTGAATATCTATCCTGTCCATAAGAGGGCCTGAGATTTTTGATCTATACCTGTGGATCTGCTGATACGAACACCTGCATTCATGCTTGGGATCAGAAAAATAGCCGCAAGGACATGGGTTCATTGCAGCAACCAGCATAAAACTTGAAGGATAGGTTATTGTTGAAGAAGCGCGGGAAATAGTTACTCTGTGATCTTCTAAAGGCTGTCGAAGAACTTCTAACACATGCTTTTTAAATTCCGAGAGTTCATCCAGAAAAAGTACTCCATTGTGCGCCAGGCTAACCTCTCCCGGTCTTGGAATCTGACCGCCGCCTATTAAACCCGCATCTGATATTGTATGATGAGGGGACCTGAAAGGCCTTTTTGTAATAAGCGCCTGGCCTTTTGCCAGCATTCCAACTACAGAGAATATTTTTGTGGTTTCAATGGATTCGTCAAATGTTATTGGAGGTAGTATGCTGGCAAGACGTTTTGCCAGCATAGTCTTGCCTGCTCCCGGGGGCCCGATCATGATAAGGTTGTGGCCACCTGCTGCTGCAACTTCCAAAGCTCTTTTTACATGCTCCTGGCCCTTTACCTCGGAAAAATCCGCATCGAATTTGTTATTTTTGTCAAATATAGCGGAAATGTCTGTTGGTTCGACTGGAATTTGAGAGAATCCACGGAAAAAATTTACTACCTGAGATAGAGTTTTTACAGGATAAACCGGAATCCCTTTTACTACAGATGCTTCCCTGCCATTATCGTAAGGAACAATTATCCCTTCATAGTTTGCTTTTTTTGCCGCTATAGCCATAGGAAGTGAGCCTTTTACAGACTTAATACGACCATCCAAAGAGAGTTCGCCTAAAATGAGGTAGTTGGAAATAACTTCCTGGGGAATAATGTTAGTTGCAGCTAAAATACCTAATGCTATAGGCAAATCAAAACCTGTACCTTCCTTTTTAATATTTGCCGGTGCTAAATTGACAGTTATTCTGTCATCAGGAAAAATGAAGCCTGAATTGTTAATAGCAGATTTGACTCTTTCTTTGCTTTCTTTTACAGAAGCTTCAGGAAGTCCCACAGTGGTAAAAGTAGGAAGACCTTGCATTATATCAACCTCGACTTCAATCAGGTATGCATCTATCCCGATAACAGCGCTGCTTAAAACTTTTGCAAGCAATATTTCTCCCCCCTATATTAAGAAACAAGGTAAGCGTTCACGGAATACAGCTTACCGTTGTCGGTTCACAGTTTCATGTTTTGATCAACCGTAAACAATTTTACTTAAATAATAACAAATAGTTTTATATAGAACAATCATTTTATATCTTTATTGTCAAACTTGACAAATTATTAAGGATGTGGGAAGCGTTGAACCGTTATGTTAAAAGAGACTATGAACAATGAAAAAGAAAAAGTCCTGTTTGTAGATGATGAAGAAAGTATTCTGGATATAGCAAGTGAATATTTTCAACGAAAAGAATATCAGGTGGTTACTGCAAAAAACGGGCTTGAGGCAGCAAAAATTTTAGGAGACGAAAACATTGACTGCTGTTTCACCGATATTAATATGCCTGAAATGGACGGCCTCGAACTCGCTGAACATATAAGGAAAACCGATAATACTATACCTGTAATTATTATGACCGGTTATCCTTCCTTAGAAAATACGCTCAAAACTCTTAAAAACGGCGTTGTAGATTTCTTGATCAAGCCGGTCAATCTTAACCAGATGGAGGTTTGTCTCAAACGCATTTTACGTGAACGACAGTTGTTTATAGAAAACATAATTTTAAAAAAGGAAGTGGAAGGTAAAGAACAGCTTGAAAGATTAAACAGAGAATTGCTCTATAAAGTTGAAGAACTAAATATCTTAAACAAAATAATGAGCGATTTTATAACTACCGGCTCAAGCTCCGATGTATTCAAACGGTTAGTAGATACAACAATAAAGATCATGCATGCTGATGAAGCAAGATTTTATGTAATCAATGAGGCTGTAAAAAGGCCATTTGAAGTTACTGCTGCCATATCAATCCCTGACAAGACTAAAAGCTCCGCCGGCACAGATTCAGCCATCGAAAAGTTGATAATGGAGACTGTATCGGATGAGGTGCCGTTGTTGATTTCCGAAAACAAAGGAGCAAGTGGTTTACCTGAAGATATATTATCATTTATGGTAGCACCGCTGGCTATCAGGAAAAAAGTATTTGGTGTTCTGACTGCATGTATAAAAAAATCCGGCATTCTTTTTACTGAAAAGGATTTATATTATTTATCATTTATGACAAACAAAGCAGCATATGCTATTGAAAATCTTGCTCTTTATGAGAATATTTACGAAAACCTGTTTTCAACTCTCTATGCATTTGTAAAAGCTATAGAGGTAAGAGATCCATATACCCAGCAGCACTCAAACAGAGTGACCAGCATAGCAATCGTTATAGGAAAAGAAATGGGCTGCACTTCAGAGGAATTAGACATTCTCAATTTTGCGGGCCATCTTCACGACATTGGAAAGATAGGAATAAGGGACTCCATCCTGCTTAAACCAGGAACTTATACTGAAGAAGAGCTTAATATTATCAAGGAGCATCCAAATATCGGCGCAAGCATAATAGGACAGCTATGGTTGCTGGACAGTGAAAAACAGATAATAAAACATCATCATGAGCGCTTTGATGGAACAGGGTACCCTGATGGTTTAAAAAACAAAGAAATACCATTGCTTGCACGCATACTTTCTGTTGCAGACGTTTATGATGCCTTGGCCTCTGATAGAGCCTACCGAAAAAAGATGAAGAAAAACGAGATAATAAAGGCAATTAAAGAAGGAAGAGTCACCCAATTTGATCCTGATGTTGTAGATGCTTTTCTTAAACTCTATGATGAAGGAGTCATTGAAAAAATTATATAAGGACATTTGCAGGGGACTATAGATTTTTACAAGCCTGACAGTATCCCCTGCAATTCCTTTATTTTTCTTTTTCCTTGAGCAGCTTGTTCTGGTAAGCCTCTCCCGTTTTGATAAGCAGTTCGTCGATATCACAAGGTTTCATTACATAATCATAAGCGCCTAATTTCATGGCTTCCATACCGGATTCGATCGAGGCATGTCCGGTAAGCATAACAATCTCTATGTCCGGCTGGAGCTGCTTGATCTGCTTCAAGGTTTCAATACCGTCGATTCCCGGCATCTTAACGTCTATAATAGCTACATCAAAAGACTTTTGCCTGACCAGTTCTATAGCCTCGTTACCGCTTGCTACATCCGTGATATCTATTTTCCTTAATTTCAGCCTGTTAGCAAGAGTTGTTCTAAAGTCATCCTCGTCATCGACCAACAGCATCCGGATTTCCTCCATTTTCTATCTCCTTTGCATTTTATTTATACCTCGGAAGGTTGCAAATTGCGTTTTTTTCGGTGAGCAATGAGCATCAAGAGCAAGGCGCGAAGACGTGTAATAGCAGGCTATTCCAAGCCTGAGCAACGCAGCTATTGGTGTTCATGGCCAGTGAAAAACCGCAATTTGTGGCCTTTCGAGGTATATATTTTCAACTTAGACTTCCGTCTCCTGAAAACAAGTTGGGGGCAATGTAATATGAAATATTGTTCCCTTGCCGACTTCGCTCTCGACCGTAAGCCGGCCACCCAAGTTTTCAACTATACTGTAACTGGTGGAAAGTCCCAGGCCGGTACCTTGACCGACCGCCTTAGTCGTAAAAAACGGATCAAATATCTTTTTTTGAATTTTTTCCGGCATGCCCGGCCCCGTATCAGCAATAGAGACCAGAACACCCCCGTCCTGCGCCTTTGTAATGAGACGGATCACGCCATCTTTATTAATTGCATCTATAGCATTGTTCACTATGTTGATGAAGACCTGTTGTAATTGTGCTCCGTCAGTGACTATACTTGGCAGGTCGGGCTGGAACTCTTTCATTAGGGCTATATTCTTAAACATTGCCTTTTTGTTCAAGAAATCATGTGTTTCATCCAGGACAAAGTTTATATCTACATCTTTTTGCGCCACATCATCCTTGCGAGCAAATCCCATGAGACGACTGATAACTTTCTTTCCCCGCTGAACATGCTTTTTGATATCCTGAGTAGACTTGAACAGCTCACTGTAATTGGGGCTATTCTTTACATCCTCTTCGGTCAGCAAGTCTCCCATCCAGCCGGCCTTTTCAGCAATAACGGCCAGGGGATTGTTGATCTCATGAGCAATGCCGCTCGCTAATTTACCGATGGCCGCTAATCTGTCAGAGCGAACAAGCTGCTCCCTAAGCTGCAATTTTTCCAGGGCTATTTTTTCCAATCTTGCAAATACCCGCTTGGTAATAAGCATGGTGCTGATAACGATAATGAGGGAGCTGACGATAAAGATGAGAAAAACGGTATTTTTAACATGAACCATGGGGCTCAGCTCATGTTCTAAATCCTGTTCGATTACCATCAGCCATTCGTTGTTCTTTAACCAGGCCTTGGCACAAAGGACGGTTTTTCCTCCGTAGTGCTTTTCTTTTCCTTTTATGCCTTGAAAGACGGGAGGCATTTCGAAATCGGATTTGGTCAGTATCCGGTCGTCGGCGCCGCCGCTTATCTGATAGATACCTTCCCGGCTCAGGATATAAGCGTCACTGCCGCCTTTACCCAAAAGGGCTGTACTCATAAAATGATTTATCCTGTTTATGTCTATAGTCACCCGTAATATCCACGGCTTTCCATTTTCTATCCTTTTTACGGCAATGATGAAATGGGGAACCTGTCTAAAACCAAGAAAGACATCACTGATATAGACATCTTTTTCCATGACTTCCTGAAACCACTCTGCCGTACCGTATTGTTTACCCGTTAAGTGATACGGCCCGACATAAGCAACCTGTTCACCATCATTATTAATTATGCCCATATCCTGAAAGGCACTGCAAACCCTTTTTGACAAATGAAAAGAATTGAGCAGGTTTTCTTTTTTTTCCAGAAAGTCAAAGCTGTGCGTATAAGCCAGAACACTTAAGCAGTTAGCCCTGTCATTTAGAAAAAGATCAATGGTGTCTTTTCTGTTTTTCGTTATAAGCTTTAATTCGTTTTTGATCTTTTCTTTGACCGTGGTGCTATAGTAATAGTAAGTAGTTCCGCCTAAAAGTATTAACGGAATAAAAGCTATGAAAAAAATGATAACAGTGAACTTTGTCCGCAAGCCGGTATAATATCCGTGTAAGTCTTTTTCCTTAGTCATGTGTAATCCTCCAGGCAGACATAACCGGTAATAGGAGAACTGCCATTTAATAATTAATAACGTATCACAACGTTACGTTTCGATAGTTTTTTCTTGTACTCATTGAATTAAACACACACTATATGTTGCGATCAAGTTATAAGTGCCTAAAGTGAGCTAAAGTATATTAAAGTGCCTAAAGTTGTGGTACGCCTTCGGCGTGCTAATTGATAATCCAAAGATAGAGAGAGTTTGTATCCTTTGTACATTGA
>JAFDFV010000457.1 GCA_019309665.1 Deltaproteobacteria bacterium
GAGGAATAACCCGCAATGTGAATGGATTAGCCATAGTACCTCACTTCATTGATTATCAATTATTGTAGTTCAATAATTGATAATGCTTAATGTGTCAAGGGCTTTTTACAAAACAATTTCGATTTTATTCCTGTCTATTCTGATGGAATAGCAGGCTATTTTGATATTTTTGTGGTTTGAGATCGGGCAAAGGTGGCCTGAAGCTGTGATGCATAGTTGGAGAAGTTATTTCGTCCCCGTTCCTAAGCTTGACAAATATCGAACCTGTAGATATTTTGTTGCCTGCGAAAGAACGAGGCCAAGCACATAAAAGAAAAGTAACTACTCAGGTGGATAGGCTGAAGACCGTCAGGAAAAAGCGCCTTCAGTCTAAACAGCTTCAGCCTGACTACGTGAGTAGTCATAGAAAATTAATACCGGGGGACTATGAACAACGATACATTTATATCCAGAATTGCTGAAGAACAAAATATAAATAATAATCAGGTTCAGGCAGTAGCTTCTCTTCTATCGGAAGGCGCAACAATTCCGTTTATCTCGCGCTATAGAAAAGAAGCCACAGGAAGTCTTGACGAAGTCGCTGTTATGGCTGTCAGGGACAGGCTGAACCAGCTTATGGAACTAAAAGAACGAAAGGAAGCGATCCTCAAATCTCTTGAAAAACACGGTCACCTGACGGATGAACTGCAAGAAAAGGTTCTTGCTGCGGAATCCATGACTGTGCTTGAAGACCTGTATCTTCCTTATAAGCCAAAACGACGGACAAGGGCAATTATAGCAAAGGAAAAAGGGCTTGAACCGCTGGCGCTGATAATTTTTGAACAAAAAGGAGTAAATCCGGTCAAAGAAGCGGAATCTTTCATTGACCCTGAAAAAGGTGTTGAGTCTGTTGAAGACGCCCTGGCCGGGGCCAGAGACATAATTGCAGAAATCATAAATGAGAATGATAAGGCCAGGGCCCGACTGAGGAACCTCTTTTTCACAAAAGCTGTGATTAAAAGCCTGGTTGCTTCAGGCATGGAGGAAAAAGGGGCTAAATTCAGGGATTATTTTGACTGGGAGGAAACAGTTGCCGGCGTTCCTTCTCACAGGATGCTGGCTATGAGACGGGGTGAAAGCGAAGACTTTCTTAACCTTGACATACTGCCTGACGAAGATGAGGCAACAGCTATACTTGAAAACCTGTTTGTTAATGGAGAAGGTGATGATTCCGCACAGGTGAAGCTGGCTATAAAGGACTGCTACAAGCGTCTTCTTTCCCGTTCAATGGAAACCGAAACCAGGCTCCACGCAAAAGAAAGGGCTGATACTGAAGCAATAAAAGTGTTCGCAGATAATCTCCGCCAGCTCCTGCTTGCTCCGCCGCTGGGAGCAAAACGCGTAATGGGAATAGACCCTGGATTCAGAACAGGGTGCAAGCTTGTCTGTCTTGACCCGCAAGGGAAACTGCTTCATTTTGATACTGTTTATCCCCATATGTCTGAAAAAAAGACTCTTGCAGAAACCGAAAAAATAAAATCCCTGTGCGAAAAGTTTGAGATTGAAGTCATAGCCATTGGAAACGGCACGGCCGGCAGAGAAACAGAAGCCTTTGTCAAGGCTGTCCCTTTTTCAAAGCCTGTGCAGGTTATAATGGTCAATGAAAGCGGGGCATCAATATATTCCGCTTCTGAAGCGGCAAGGGAAGAATTTCCGGATCATGATCTAACGGTGCGCGGATCTGTATCAATCGGAAGACGTCTGATGGACCCTCTTGCAGAGCTTGTAAAGATTGATCCCAAATCAATAGGCGTCGGCCAGTACCAGCATGATGTCAATCAGAAAGCCCTGAAACAGTCCCTTGATGATGTTGTTATGAGTTGTGTTAACGGTGTTGGTGTTGATCTGAACATGGCCAGCGCCCAGCTCCTTACCTATGTTTCAGGCCTGAACGATGGTGTCGCAAAAAACATTGTGTCGTATCGTGAGGACAACGGCCCTTTCAAGTCCAGGCGGCAACTGACAAAAGTGCCGCGTCTTGGCCCAAAAGCGTTTGAACAGTCTGCGGGTTTTTTAAGGATCCATGACGGTGAAAATCCCCTTGATGCCAGCGCAGTGCATCCTGAAAGTTACTATATTGTTGACGCCATGGCCGGAGACCTTGAAACAACGGTAATTGATATTTTAAAAAAACCTGATATCAGGCATCAGATTGATCTGATTCGGTCGGAATTCCCACACTAAATGATATCCTTGATGAACTGGCAAAACCGGGACGTGACCCAAGGGAAAAATTTGAGACATTCTCATTTGCCGATGGTATTGAAAAAATCGAAGACCTGAGACCTGGAATGAAACTCCCGGGAATTGTGACAAATATCACCGCGTTCGGCGCTTTTGTTGATATCGGCGTGCATCAGGACGGCCTTGTTCATGTCAGCCAAATGGCAGACAGGTTTGTAAAAAATCCCACTGATATTGTAAAGGTTCAGCAAAAGGTCACGGTAACCGTGCTTGAGGTTGACCTTGATAGAAACAGAATTTCTCTCTCAATGAAATCGCAGGCAGAAAAGTCGGGTACCGGGGTGGAAAATCCGGGCTTAAAAAAGGCTAAAAACCGTAAACCAAAGAATAAGGACAAAAAAAACTTAAGCAGCGGAAATGCGCCGTTTAACAACCCGCTGGCAGAAGCCTTAATAAAAAGCGGGCTTAAATAAATTTCTGGGACCTAAGCGGTGAATTCCTGGCGCGGCCACCATGCCGGCCCCTTGAAGTACCGGCCGCATACCGCAATGCGAATTGATGCCATATATGTTGTGGTTACTTTGTCCTTGACTCACAAAAGCAATTTTTTCTATACTTCTTCTCCAGAAAAGCAACGTCTTCTCACAAAACAAATAGCTTGTGTTATGCAAATATGAAAAAAGACAGCTCTTTAGAAAAATATCGTGAAACTCTTCATGAAATTATTTTTGAGGCTGATACACCTGCAGGTAAATTATTTGATATAATTTTAATTGTAAGTATAGTGCTTAGCGTATTAGTTGTAATGCTGGACAGTGTGAGTACGATTCGAAATTCATGCGGCGGCTTTTTAGTTTTAAGTGAATGGTTTTTTACTTTTCTTTTCACAATTGAGTATTTTCTCAGGTTATCCTGCGTCAGTTGTCCTTTTAAGTATGCAACCAGCTTTTTTGGAATAGTAGATCTTATGGCAATAATCCCGACCTATTTAAGTTTTTTTCTGCCTGGAAGCCAGTTCCTTATTGTTATCAGGATTCTTCGAGTTCTTCGAATATTTCGGGTTTTCAAACTGGTTCAGTATCTTGTTGAAATCAGGTTGCTTAACCAGGCTCTGCGTGCAAGCCGGCGGAAAATTATTGTATTCTTATTTACTGTTCTTACGCTGGTAATAATTTTCGGTTCCATGATGTATGTCATAGAAGGCGAACAAAGTGGTTTTACAAGCATCCCTCGAAGTATTTACTGGGCTGTCGTAACGCTTACTACAGTCGGCTATGGAGATATATCGCCTAAAACAGGTTTCGGTCAGGCTCTGGCTGCTGTCATCATGATTATCGGTTATGCAATAATTGCCGTACCTACGGGGATTGTAACAACTGAAATTGCTCGAGCCACAGGAAGGAAGGTTTCCACTCAGGCGTGCCGGGCTTGCAGCGCAG
>JAFDFV010000458.1 GCA_019309665.1 Deltaproteobacteria bacterium
AATAATAAAGCTTCCATAAAGAAAAGTTAGAAAAGATATAAGCGTACCAATATATAACCATATTCGAAGCGGAATATTACTGAAACTAGTAATCCCATCTAATGCAAAATTCCATAGCTTCCATCCGTTAAAACTTGTTTTGCCCGCTTTTCTGTTAGCGCGTTTATACTCCACGGTCGCTGTTTTAAAACCTACCCAGGCAAAAATACCCTTCATAAACCTTTGATTTTCTCGTAGTTCCTGCATGGCATTCAAGACTTTTCTTGTTATAAGTCTGTAGTCACCTACATTATCCGGAATTTTAGTTTGAGATATTTTATTATGAAATTTGTAAAAAAGTTGAGCAGTAATTTTTTTGGCAAGGCTATCGTTAGAACGATCAACTCTTTTTGCCACAACTACATCGTATCCTTTTTCCCAGTAGGAAATAAAATCCTTAATAAGCTCTGGTGGATCCTGCAAATCTGCATCAATGGGAATAATCATCTCGCCCTTTGCATAGTCTAATCCAGCAGTCAAAGCCGCTTCTTTCCCAAAATTTCGAGAAAAATTTATAATTTTCATATTTGGGTAATCTTCTTTTGCCTGAAGAAGTTTCGCTAACGTATTATCTGTACTTCCATCATTTACGCAAACAACTTCAAAAGGCTTATTCAGTTCATTTACTACAGCGGTAATTTCTTTCATAAAGAGATCAACCATATTTTCTTCATTGAAGAATGGACAAACTATGGATATTACAATTTGTTGTTTATGCATAAAATTCTATCTCCTTACAATTATACCTACAACATAATGATACCAAAGCCCCGACACCAAAGCCCTTAATTGTGTTTGTGGTTCTTAATGAGAACCGTTTTTCTTCGAAGAACTCCCCGGCTTTTTTTGATGATCCGTAAAAGATGGACATGAGATCATCAATAGCACCATGCGTGCCAAAAAGCGCTATTTCCAAAAAATTAATAAAAACCATGTAATTTCAATAGATTAGAACGAGAAGAATTTTACTGGTGAAAGTGTCCTGGGATTAGGCTTGACAGGATGCCGGTATGCCAATATGGCACGGCTTGCAAATAAGGCTATTTTTTTCAAAGATTTACATGCCCAATGCCATTCTGGCATGGTCCATTTTGGCTTCATTTCATTACCCTGTTAATTTCCTGCATAAATTGGTCAAGAGTAGAGGATTTTTCGACAAACCCATTACAATGGTTGCGGAAAGCTTCAATTAACAGGCTGTTTTCAGCGTATGCCGTCATAATAATTACCGGCAATAACCCATAGTTCATGCGTATTTCTTTAAGCAGTTCTATCCCGTTCATTTCAGCCATAACATAGTCTGTTAGAACAAGATCAATACCAGGCGTATCCGGATTACTTAAATTCATCAGAGCTTCGTTTGCGCTCATGGCTTCAATAACTTGGTGTCCACTTATATTCAGCCCTCTATTAAGAGTTTCAAGCCATATAGCATTATTATCAACAATTAGAATATTCATAAGTGGTTTCTCGTTAGCCATCAGCTATTAGCAGTTAGCTGAATGTGTTATCTGTTTGATTAAAGCTATTAGCCATTAGCGGTTAGCTAAAAGCTAACTGCTAACAGTAATTTAGGTTTAATTGTTCCGAACAGCAGGTTTACTGTCATTTTCTATATGTAAGCATTTATTGTGCCAGATTATATTTTTGGGGTAATGATGAAATAGGTAGAAGGTGGAAGACTGAAGGCTGAGGGTGGAAGGTAGAAGGCTGAAGGGGTCAGAAGAGCACGATTGCCGTACTTTAGCGGAAACATCTGATTCTTGCACCAATCATGGCTTCAAAATGCGCTTTTTCCTAACAGTTTTCAGCCTTCAGCCTAACCACCTGAGTAGTTACAATAATATTTGACCAGATTATGGATGAATGATAGAGAATGGCTTAGCTGATAGTTCACAGAGGATTTGTCATATGTATAGGCAGGCACCGAGTATGTATGCATGAAATAAGGATAAAAGATTAATGAACAATTCATCAGAAAATTTTAATCGTATAAAGGAGATTTATAAATGTCTTCTGCAAAAGATAAAGCTATAAATATGGCCAAAAAACTTATACGGCTCTTAAAAACAAACGGCATTGATGTTTATGAAGTATATCTGTTTGGTTCTTCTGTTATAAACAAGGCAGGTGAATACAGTGATATAGATATTGC
>JAFDFV010000104.1 GCA_019309665.1 Deltaproteobacteria bacterium
AGGATTATATATGTCTGAAAAGCCCTGGGATGGAAGATTCTCCGAGAAAACAGATAGACTTGTAGAAACATTTACATCTTCGATTAATATAGACAAACGGCTTTATTCTTATGATATCGAAGGCAGCATTGCTCACTGCAGAATGCTTGCCAGGCAGTCTATTATTACAGAGGAAGATGCTTCATTATTGATTCAGGGTCTTGGACAGATAAAAAGGGATATAGAGAGAGGGGAATTCCTTTTTGATGACAGCCTGGAAGATATACATATGCATATAGAATCCAGGCTTCTTGAGGATATAGGAAAAGTAGCCCAGAAACTCCATACTGCCAGGAGCAGAAACGACCAGATAGCTCTTGATGTGCGTATGTATCTGAGAGACGAAACTTTAGATATTTTAAAGAATCTTATCAGCCTCAAAGAGTTAATTGTTGATTTTGCAAAAGTTCATATAGACGTTGTTCTGCCGGGCTATACTCATCTACAAAGAGCGCAGCCCGTTCTATTGTCTCACCACATGATGGCATACTATGAGATGTTTTCAAGGGATTGCGACAGATTCATGGATGCATTAAAACGCATAAATATAATGCCGCTTGGCAGTGCAGCTCTTGCAGGAACAACATATCCAATCGATAGAGAATATACGGCGGAACTTCTTGGTTTTCCCGAGGTATCTGCAAACAGTATAGATTCTGTGTCTGACAGAGACTTTATAATAGAATTTTTGGCGGCTGCAAGTCTTTGCATGGTGCACTTCAGCCGGATATCCGAGGAGCTTGTTTTATGGTCATCATCAGAATTTGGTTTTATTGAGCTGCCTGATTCTTTTTCAACCGGAAGCAGCATTATGCCCCAGAAAAAGAATCCTGATGTGATGGAGCTGGTACGCGGAAAAGCCGGTCGTGTTTTCGGAGATTTAATAGCACTTTTAAGTATTATGAAAGCATTACCACTTGCTTATAACCGTGACATGCAGGAGGATAAGGGGCCTTTGTTTGATGCTGTTGATACATTAAAAGCCTGTGTGAAAATTTATATAAAAATGCTTCCTAATATTGAAATAAAAAAGAAAGCAATGCTTGAGGCCGCGTCTAAAGGATTTTTAAATGCCACTGATATGGCAGATTATCTTGTTGCCGGGGGAATACCATTCCGCCAGGCGCATAGCTGCATCGGCAAAATTGTAAGTTATGCCGTCAATGAAAATAAAGAGCTTCATGAAATGACTTTAAAGGAGTTAAAGCCATTTTCGTCCCTTTTTAAAAAAGATGTTTTTGATATTTTAACCACGAGGCAGATGATAGACAGAAGAAAATCTTCTGGTGGAACTGCCACGGAAAATGTCAAGGCCGCTATTAAGCAGGCTGAGGGGGACATTAAGAAAGAAAGAGTAAGGAGTAAACAGTAAGGAGTAAGCAGTAGGCAATGTGACCAGCAACCAGCAACGAGCAACGAGTATGATGTATAATTATTGTTGCAGAAGCATTATTGTTCAAATTTTAATAATAGTTGCTTTTTCTATTATTTTATCCGGATGCGGCAAAAAAGCTCCCCCAAAACCACCGCGCCAGGAAAAGCCTCCTGTAGTGGATGATTTGAGTTATAATTTAGATGGAGACAAGCTTAAGCTGACCTGGACTATTCCGGAAGTAAAAAGAAAGGTTAAATCAGGTTTGGGCGGTTTTTATGTTTTTAGATCCAAAAAATCAGTTTCTGAGTCTGATTGTAAAGATTGCCCGAAGATATTTAAACGAGTTGCCGATATTTCCCTTGAACATATGAGAAATTCAGGGAAAGACACTCCAATATAGTTGATTTCACTTATAGACTTTCAGATAAATAATTTCACTGTGTTATCAGTCGTCGACGTATAACTAATACGCCTTCCTCCTTCTGGCCTTGTGAAATTAATTATCTGAAAGTCTATATTAACAGGCTATGCATTCACGGTTCACGGTTTTATGTTTTGATCAACCGTTAACTGTAGGCCGACAACAGTAAACTGTTACTTAACAGGTGGGTTATGCATCATTTTAATTACCGGGATAATGAGCTGTATTGCGAAGATGTTCCGATAAAGTTGATTGCAGAAAAGGTGGGCACTCCTTTTTATTTATACAGCTATGCGACTTTGAAACGTCATTTTCTTACATTTGATGATGCCTTTGATGGTATAGACAGGCTTGTTTGTTTTTCTGCAAAAGCAAATACCAGCCTGGCGGTTTTAAAACTTTTTGCAGATCTTGGAGGCGGCCTTGATATTGTTTCAGGCGGTGAGCTTTATCGTGGTTTAAAAGCCGGTATTCCCCCGGAAAAAATAGTTTATTCCGGTGTCGGAAAGCGCAAGGATGAGATTGATTATGCTCTTAGCTCTGGAATACTTATGTTTAATATCGAGTCTCTTGAAGAACTTGAGCTTATAAACAATAGGGCAAGGTTATTAAAAAAGAAAGCTCCCGTTGCCATTAGAGTCAACCCTGATGTTGACCCGAAAACCCATCCTTATATTTCGACCGGACTTGAGAAAAACAAGTTTGGAATTAACGCCGAAGCAGCAATTGAAGGCTATAAGATTGCCGGAAAGCTTAAAAATATTGATGTTATTGGTATTGACTGCCACATAGGATCGCAGATTACAGAAACGGAACCTTTTAAAGATGCTCTTAGTAGTATAAAAACCCTGACAAACAAACTCAGGGGGCTCAATATCGATATCAAATACATTGATATGGGCGGGGGGCTTGGAATAACCTATAATGATGAATCACCTCCGCATCCCGGTGAGTATGCCGGATCGATTATGCAGGCAATTGAAGATATGCACGTAAAACTTATTCTGGAGCCGGGCAGAGTTATTGTCGGGAATGCGGGAATACTTGTTGCAAAGGTTCTTTACAGAAAATCGGGAAAGGTAAAGAAATTTGTCATAGTTGATGCAGGAATGAATGATCTGGTCAGGCCTAGTCTGTACGACGCATTTCATGCCATTAAGCCTGTTGTTGAGCTTGAGGGTGAACAAATAGTTGCTGATGTTGTAGGGCCTATTTGTGAGTCAGGAGATTTTTTAGCTGTTGACCGAAGAATTGCCGATTTCAGGCAGGGCGATCTTCTTGCGGTGATGAGTGCCGGTGCTTACGGATTTGTCATGTCATCCAACTATTGCTCAAGGCTTAAGGTGGCCGAGGTTATGGTAAGGGATGACGAGTTCCATGTTATCAGGGCGAGGCAGAACTACGAGCACTTAATTGAGGGGGAGTCTATACCGCAATTCCTATAATCAGAAGGTTGTAAATTTTGTTCGCCTTGTATGCTTCAGCTTTAGGTATAATACATTCAAATCATGAAAAACTCACGTATAAAATATAGTAAGAGAAATTAGAAAACTCAAATATGAGATTAACCAGAGGCAGCGGGCAATTAAATTTAAGAACGTCTGAAACTCGCGCATAAGTGAGCCTAAAGAAAAAAGAGTATTAATATCAGTTAGAAAAAGCTCAAACAGTTTCCTGCTTTAAATGTATCACACCTGAAGCTTACGCTCGGCCGGTTTTATAAAGCTAAAATTAGAACGGAAATTTAATGAGTCAAATTGTTTTCTACAAGATTAGCGGAAGCGGCAACGACTTTATTATTATTGACAACAGAAATAGAGTTGTTGACGAAAATAATTTGCAGGATTTTATTGCTAAAGTCTGCCGCAGAAAAATGTCTGTTGGTGCTGACGGCCTTATACTTGTGGAAGAATCTGAAAAGGTTGATTTTAAGTGGCGTTTTTTTAATTCTGACGGAAGCACTGCTGAAATGTGCGGGAATGGAGCAAGATGTGCTGCACGCTTTGCATATTTAAACGGGATTTCAGGAACAAAAGTATCTTTTGAAACAGAAGCCGGTATTGTTTCAGCTATAGTTGAAAACGACCAGGTAAAAATAAAAATGCCGGACCCGATTGATCTCAAGACAGATTATAATCTTGAGCTGGGAAATGGTTCCATGCAGGTTAGCAGTGTAAATACAGGAGTTCCGCATGTGGTTATCCTGGTTGGTGATATTGATGATGCCGAGGTGGTAAAGACAGGAAGAGAGATAAGGTTCCATGACAGTTATGCACCTGCCGGAACAAATGTAAATTTCATATGCGCCGGAAATAACAATACCATATCAATTCGAACATATGAGCGAGGGGTAGAAGATGAAACCCTGGCATGCGGGACGGGTTCGATTGCAGCCGCTATTGTAATGCATTATAAATCAAAAGGAAAGTCTCCTGTAAAGGTTATCACAAGAGGCGGGGGATATCTTTATATCTATTTTAAAGAAGATGATGGAAAATTTTACGATGTTTTTCTTGAAGGTGATGCCCGTGTCATTTATAAGGGCTTTCTCCGGGAAGATGCATGGAAGAGGTAACGGTTTACAGTTCACGGTTATCGGTTCACAGTTGTTGGTTATTGATTATCGGTTACCAACGTAAGGCGGGATAGCATATAAATTCAGATAGTTAGTAATTCCCTATGTTTTGCTTGATTGTGGAATTGCCATAGAGCCAAAATAGCGAAAAGTGTTCCATTTTAAGTTAGTAGCCTGTTTTGATCAACCGTAAACCGTGAACCGTAAACCGTTACATAGAGGAATAAAAAAAATATATGATCAGAATTGAAAAGTCAGACAGATTAAAGAGTTTACCGCCCTATCTTTTCAAGGAGATAGACAGGCAAAAGGAAGAAGTTAGAAAAAAGGGCGTAGATATTATTGATCTTGGTGTTGGTGATCCGGACATGCCTACACCTCCGCATATAATTGAAGCATTGAACAAGGCTGCTATAGATCCTGCAAATCACAGGTATCCGTCTTACTCAGGCATGCACGAGTTTAACGAGACCGTTGCACGCTGGTATAAGCGAAGATTTAACGTGGATCTTGACCCCGGCAGGGAAGTCGTAACACTGATTGGATCCAAGGAGGGAATTGCCCATATCCCCCTTGCATTTATAAATAACAATGATTTTGCTCTTGTATCAAGCCCTGGGTATCCGGTTTATGATATAGGAGTTAAATTTGCCGGTGGTCAGACATATTTTATGGATTTGTTAAAGAAAAATAATTTTCTTCCCGATCTTGATGCCGTTCCAAAAGAAATTGCCGGCAAGGCAAAGATGATGTTTATTAACTACCCCAATAATCCAACATCAGCGGTGGCGGACGGAGATTTTTTCAAAAAGGTTGTTTCATTTGCAGAATTGCATAATATTGTTGTCTGTCATGATGCTGCATATACCGAGATGGCATTCGATGGTTACAGGCCGATAAGTTTTCTTGAGACCGACGGTGCAAAAGATGTGGGAATAGAATTTCATTCCCTGTCAAAAACATATAACATGACGGGATGGCGCATTGGGTTTGCAGTCGGCAGGGCGGAAATGATTCAGGCTCTTGGTCAGATAAAAAGCAATATTGATTCAGGTGCATTTCAGGCCGTACAGATTGCTGGCATAGCTGCACTGGAGGGAGATCAGTCTTGTGTGGAAAACATGAACAGAGAGTACACTAAGCGACGGGATGTGCTTGTTGATGGACTGATTGGCCTTGGACTTTCAGTAGAAAAACCGCGAGCGACATTTTATGTATGGATAGAAGTCCCGGAAGGATATACCTCTGCGGAATTTACAAGCCATCTCCTTTTGAAGGGCGGCATAGTTGTAACACCCGGCAATGGATTCGGATCTGCCGGTGAGGGGTATGTAAGGATGGCGCTGACTGTCGGCAAAGAAAGGATGAAGGAAGTTATAGAAAGGATTCGAGCTATTGGTTTCTAATAGACTTTCAGATAATTAATTTCACAAGGCCAGAAGGAGGAAGGCGTATTAGTTATACGTCGACGACTGATAACACAGTGAAATTATTTATCTGAGAGTCTATAAATGCAAAAACATGCTGCCTATATCTCTGTTGGTTCGAACATTGGAGACAAATTATTAAACTGCAGGAAAGGTATTTCTGCGCTCACAAAGTCCGGCAGATCCGTCATAACCGGGCAATCAAATTTTTACAAGACCGAGCCCGTTGATTACACTGATCAGGACTGGTTTGTTAATTCTGTGGTAAAGATTGAAACCACTTTCGATCCGTTTCAGCTTTTATATGAGCTGAAAATAATCGAAAAAGATGCAGGACGCACTGAAGATCCAATCAGGTATGGCCCCAGGATTTTAGATCTGGACATAATTTTTTATGATGATATTGTGATAAATTCATCGGGACTTATAATTCCTCATCCTAAAATACACAAAAGACGCTTTGTATTAAAACCTATTTGTGATATAAACCCAAAATTCATTCATCCGGTTTTGAAAATGGATATGCAATACCTCTTAAATAACCTGGATGATAAAAAGCAAAGGGTAGTTCAATATTGTTTCGATTATTAATATTTGCAGGAGTAATATATCTTAGCTACAGATTGCTGAAATCCTGGAAGCTGAAAAATACACAGGGAAAGGCAGATTTCGGCAAAACTGGTAATATGGTCGATGATATAATGATCAAAGACCCCTTTTGCGAGTCATATTTTCCTAAAAGAAATGGAGTTCATCTCAAAGTTGATGGAAAAGATTTATATTTTTGCAGCACAGAATGCAGAGACAAGTTTATTGCTTCACGTCAGAAGGAAAACACTTGAAAAGAAGTGCCTAAAGTATGTTAAAGTGCCCTAAAGTGCCTAAAGTTGTGGTACGCCTTCGGCGTGCTAATTGATAACATAGGAATAGAAACCGCTATACTTTCCTATGCATTAATGACTCAAAAAATCTTTATATATAAAATGGCAGAATACCTTAACTTTAGGCACTTTAATATACTTTAGCTCACTTTAGGCACTTATGTTCGTAGCGAAAGTGCGCTAAATTAATTGCTTTTTCAGATCATTTTAAAGGAGCAGCGATACCGGAGGTCTAAAATAGATGAAATTTTTTATCGACACCGCAAACATAGAAGAAATAAAGGAAGCCAGCAGTATGGGCATGGCTGATGGGGTGACAACCAATCCTACTCTCATTGCAAGAGAGAAGGGTAATTTTGAAGATATCATAAAAGAAATCTGCAAAATAGTTGACGGCCCTATAAGCGCGGAAGTTATCAGCCTCGATACCGAGGGCATGCTGAAGGAAGCCCGGCATCTGGCAAGCATTCACAAAAATATTGTTGTAAAGATCCCCATGACAATTGATGGTATAAAGGCAACGCGTCAACTTTCAGAAGAGGGGATAAAGACAAATGTTACTCTTATCTTTTCGCCGCTACAGGCACTTATGGCTGCAAAGGCTGGAGCAACCTATGTGAGCCCCTTTATAGGAAGGCTTGATGATATTTCTAATGAGGGCATTCTGCTGGTTGAACAGATTGTCGAGATTTTCAATAATTATGCATTTGATACCGAGGTAATTGTAGCAAGTGTACGCAATCCGCTGCATGTACTTGATGCGGCCTTAATGGGTGCGGACATTGCTACTATTCCATTTAAAGTGCTTAGCAAGTTCGCATCACATCCTCTTACCGACAAAGGGATTAAAGCTTTTCTTGATGACTGGAACAAAGCCAACAAATAAAATATTAAATAGATAAACCAATGTTTTCAGGCCTGGATATAAAAAAAATATTAAGTCATCCCAATAGTTTGACTCTATATCGCATCGCGGCTGTTCCGGTAATTGTTGTTTTCCTTTTATTCCCGAACAAATTTTGTACTTTTACTGCCGCCATACTTTTCAGTGCGGCAGCTATAACTGATTATTTTGATGGCTTTTATGCAAGAAAAAAGGGGCTTGTCTCTAATTTAGGAAAAGCAATGGACCCCCTTGCAGATAAACTCCTTGTTTCGTCTACTTTTATTATGCTTTCGTCTCTCGGGTGGGTACCTGCGTGGATAGTTTGCATCATTATAGGGCGCGAGCTTGCAGTAACAGGTCTTAGGAATATTATTGTTGAAAGAAAAGAGGATATTTCCGCATCCAGCCTTGGCAAGTACAAAATCGGCTTTCAGATAGCCGCAATAATACCCCTTTTATTGCACTATCCTTATTTTGGGATAAATTTTCATGTAATAGGGATGGTTTTTTTGTGGCCTGCCCTGGTCTTGACGATTTGGTCCGGGGTTGATTATTTCATGAGATTTAGTGATTTTCTGCTGGACTAACTGATTACCTAAATCGATCGTTTTTTTACTCGACCTGCACCAATCTCTTGCGCATCAAGGACTTGCGAAAAGTCTCGACATATCCATTGGTATGCCTACAATTTTCGCAAACCTTGCTGCATCAAGATCTTGGCACATTTCTTCGCAAAAAAACGATCAACTTAGGTATTCCCAAGTTATTTTATTGTTGACAAATTAGAGATAAATATTTAAAAAATATACTTTTGAGCGGGAGTAACTCAGTGGTAGAGTGCGACCTTGCCAAGGTCGAAGTCGCGGGTTCAAATCCCGTTTCCCGCTCCAATTTTTGGCGGCATAGCCAAGTGGTAAGGCAGCGGTCTGCAAAACCGCTATTCACCAGTTCGAATCTGGTTGCCGCCTCCACATAAAAAATAAAGGGCTTGCAAAATTTGCAAGCCCTTTTGTTTTTGCGCAAAAGCTTAAAACGCGCGCCCTGCGGTCGCTGAAGTGTTACCTACTTCATTCTAATTTTAGACTCGGTTTTTTCCGGTCGCTTTTTAAGATGCTTATATCGATGCACCGCGGTTTCCGCTAATCGGGAAAGCAAGCGAGGCAAATCCGAGTCCTTCCAAACAGACTTAAATTCATCGGAAAAAGCAAACTGTTTGCTCAAAAGATAGTGCGGCTCTTTGCCCGGAATTAATTCAATATCTTCATATTTAAAATCAATTTTTCCGGCAAAAATACTTTCTAATAACTCTTTGACAGTATAGACAAAAAACTTTTTTACATCCTCGGTAGATTCTGCCTGACTAATTTTTTGTCGGAAGTTGGGAAGAACTTTTTGTTCATACTTGGAGAAAGAAATTTGTTTTGACATATTAGACCTCCTGATTAGATATAAAGTTTTTTGGCATCCTTCATTCACCAGTTTACACTTTTTTCGAAAAAGCGTGTATTATCGAATTGAATGCCTATGTCGAAACTGGAAACTGGAAATTTGAAATTAGGTAACGCATCTACATCTTTGTATTTTTTCCAATTTCCAATTTTTATTTTCAAATTTCACTGCCAAAATACAAGATCAATAAAGTGTAAACTACTTTTGACTTGTCTTGAAAGATGCCGATTTTATCATATTGTTTTAAAAGTAATTTTGAAAGGATTTTTTATTTATGCGTGTATTATTCTGGTTTTGCAATAATTTCAACTGGACTCCGGCCATAAAAACCCTTGAAAATGTTCCTGCTGCCAAACCTTCTGAAAACGATAATACTGTTGTGGCTTTTATTCACATAGAGCCCAGAGATGTTGAAGACGGCAGCTCTGCTGAGACAAAGCTGGTAAAAAACTCAAAGTGGCTGGCCCGCAAATGGGAAACAGAAAATATCGTTCTTCATTCTTTCACGCACCTGGGAGAAGAAAAGGCTGAAGCAATAAAGGCTCAGGAATTATTAGACCGGACACGGGAACGGCTGGAAAAAGCAGGCTATTCTATTGTTTAAACACCCTATGGTTATTTTTTGAATCTTGAGATAAAAGCTCCCGGTCATCCTTTGGCAAGAATTTACAAGGAATTTTAGCCAGCCGTTATGCATGTCCCAACTTCACCATATCTTTAATCGATTTTTATTCGCACCTGATCTTAGTAAAATTGGCCTCGAAATAGCTCGCTATTCCTGCGGTTTTGCTCAATCAGATCGATTAAATCTACGGCAAATTTGAGCGCAAATTCTACCAAGTTA
>JAFDFV010000459.1 GCA_019309665.1 Deltaproteobacteria bacterium
ATTATTCAGCCCGCTGAAAAGAGAGACTTTGCTGAACTTGGATACACCGGTAATAAATACAAATTTAATGTATGGATCGGCGTCTTTGATGACCGAATAAATGTTTTTGAGTTCTTCACGAATGAGAACAGCGGTTTCTGTTTCGTGAATATTGTCAAGAATAGGCTTGTCATATTCGTCAATGAGTACTACTACCTGCCTGCCGTATTTTTCGTAAAGGCTGCTGATCAGTTCGGCGAATTTGCCTTTGAGACTTTTTTTCACAAAATCAATCGAATTTTCCCGTGCATGGTCATACAGTATTTCATCAAAAGTAATTCTGATATCTTCAACACTTCTGCTTACTCCAGCGCCGAAGCTGATATGAATCACCGGCCATTTGAGGTCCCAATCCCAGTTATGTTCCAGGTAACGCCCCTGAAATAATGCTTTTTCACCGGAAAAGGCTGCTTTCAGCGTGCTTAAAAACAGGCTTTTGCCAAACCTGCGAGGCCGGGAAAGAAAATAATACTTTCCTTTATCAACAAGATCTTGAATAAAAAAAGTCTTGTCAACGTAGTAGTAGTTTTCGTTGATGATGTTTTTGAATGTCTGAATACCAATAGGGAGTTTCTTCATATCTGCCTTTCGAGGCTGCCCTTTGCACGGCGGCATATTTTATCCTGATGCAGTTACCCTGAATCTTGATTTTTAAAATCTCAATACTATAATGGAGAAAAAGGGTGGTCTCTACCTTGACAGTATAGAATCTTCCATTTTTTGCCCAATTTTATTAATAGGTTAGAGACTATCGACCTACAATAATGGTTCGTAGCTCTTAGCTAGCAAGGTAACAGTTCAATAAGTTGGCTTTTGTTCCTCAACCCAACCCAACCTGCGAACTGCTTCACTCATAGGGGCAGAGTCCCCTTGTACAAAGGTTACCAGGCAAAGCCTGGGAACCAGATGATGGACTGGTTTAAATCACACCGAGAGATTTCAAAAATGCTCCCAGCGCTCCGAGAATGGAAATGCTTATGGCAATAGTAAACATCCGCATGGTAAAATATCTTTGTTTTTCATCCCTGTGATCCAATTTATCCCCCAAACGATCAATTGAAGCAATGATCTGTTCAAAACGCTTGTCCACCTGTTCAAAACGCTTGTCCACCTGTTCAAAACGCTTGTCCATATCTGATTTCATGTCATCAAAACGCTTGTCCATATCTGATTTCATGTCACCAAAACGTTTATCCACCTGTTCAAAACGTTTATCCACCTGTTCAAAACGCTTATCAACATCGCCTCGAAAATCTTTCAGATCACCTCTGAAATCATCCATCTGGCTCTGCATGTGGTCAAAGCGTACTTCAAAATATCTGGAGGTGGGAATGATGTTGGCCACCAGAACATCCAGAGCTCTCTTGTCCAGAGTCAAACCTTCTTCGATTTTTTCTTCAGGCATATAAATCTCCCTTTTTATCTTTAGGAACGGGGACGAAATAACTTCCCCTATCCCGTTCTATCTCATCCTCTCTCTTAATGGAACCATGCCCGGAATTCGTTCCGGGTCCGGCAATCTATAGTTTGACACGATAGTAGATGGTATTAAGGGGCAACTCAATATCAATGGAATTGATTCTAAACGTATCATCCAGGCGTTTGAAGTCATCCAGGCTCCATCTACCCGCTTCATTTTTAAAAAAGTATTCAATATGATAAGCATATTGATTGATCAGGATATAATCTTTTAAAGAATGTATATTCCGGTATGCAGTAAATTTTGATCCTCTGTCATAATCTTTTGAGGAATCGGAGAGGATTTCAAAAATAACGATGGGGTTAGCAATAGTATCATCCCTGCCATCGACAAATTCAATATCCCCACAGACTACGCTCAAATCCGGATACGTATAGTGTTTGGATTTATCGGCCTGAATTCTCATGTCACCTGCAAGAACAAAACAATTTGAATCGTGAAACGACTCGTGCAGCCTTGATGCAACATTCATTGCAATTACATTATGATTAAAAGATGCACCGGTCATGGCAAATATTTCACCATGATGATATTCGCTCTTGAAATCGGCAGACTCTTCCATTCTAAAATATTCTTCGGAAGTAATCCGCTTTTTTTCCGGCTGCGGCATAATAAGCCCTCCCCTTTTTCTTGCCCGGCGTAAAGCCACACTTGAATCAAAATATCGA
>JAFDFV010000004.1 GCA_019309665.1 Deltaproteobacteria bacterium
AACAATTTAAATGTTAAGAAATAAATCAACGATATTAGCTATCCAAATATTATTTCTTGATTTGCATCGTATATGAATATGACGCTATTTTTCATAAAAAAATAAGAAGGCTGTTAGATCAGGCAATCGACGTCATTTTTTCCTTTAATATATAGTTTTTGGCTAAATATCAAATTCAAAAACACTTAACAATCGCCATTTGAATTATTATATATTCAGGTGGGGGATTGCAAGTTAATGTCAACTATGTTAATTTTATTATAGTTGTTCTCGGCTTGAAATTAGAAAGTAGAAATTGGGAAGAACAGTGCAAAAGCATGAAGGCCAAATTTCTAATTTCAATGTTCCGTGAACGCTTACATTTTATTTTAGTTTTTAATTTATTGGACTTGCGAAAAGTCTCGACATATCCATTGGTATGCCTACGATTTTCGCAAACCTTGCTGCATCAAGATTTTGGCACATTTCTTCGCAAAAAATCGCACAACTTAGGTCTGAGTTTTCAAAAGGAGATATGTGTGCATAAAGTTTTATTCCTTCCTCACAATAAAGAAATAATGGTTAAAGATGGAGAAAACCTCATCCGTGCCGCCATGGAAGCGGGAGTACATATTAATGCCTCGTGCGGCGGGGAAGGTGTTTGTGGAAAATGCCGGGTCATCATTGAAGAAGGAAAAGTTGACGGAGGAATATCTGAGAAATTAAACGAAGAGGATATCTCCAAAGGATACCGCCAGGCCTGCTTGAGCACCATAATAAGCGATATAGTTGTCCGTGTTCCCATAGAATCAGACATAGATGCCGGCGTGCTTAATATGCAGAGTACCCCGCGGCGGGCTGCCCTTATAAAGGAAATAAATCTGGAGGATTTAAAAGAAAAAGGTCTTTTCATACCTCCTGTTGAAAAAAAATACCTTAAGCTTTCCGAGCCTACTGCACAGAATAACAGGCCGGATGTAACCAGAATAGCCGGCTATCTTAGAAAAATTTATAACAAGCATCATCTGGAAATTGAACTTTCTGTTATTCGAAAAGCACCAGACGTAATAAGGGAAAAGGCGTTTAAAGCCACAGCGATAATAGCCAACCCTGTCCACGAAACCGGTCTTACACGTATTATAAATATTCAGCCTGGCGATACTACTGACAGTAATTTCGCTATAGCCATGGATATTGGTACTACAACAATATATGGACAATTGATTGATCTTAAAACCGGCTGTGTTCTGTCAAATTATGGCGATTTTAATGGGCAGATAAGTTATGGCGAAGATGTTATAAGCAGAATTGTGTATGCCGAAAAACCAGGAGGACTGGAAAAACTTCATAATGTTGTTATACAATCTATTAACAAGATAATAGACCGAATAATAAAGCAGGCCGATGTTGATACTGACGATATTTCGGCTATAACACTGGCAGGAAACACAACCATGACCCAGCTCTTGCTGAAGGTTAATCCCAAGTATATAAGACGTTCGCCATACGTTCCAGCCACAGCTTTATATCCGCCGATAAAAGCGGTAGCTTTGGGAATAAATTTAAGTGACCATGTTACAGCACTGGTTTATCCTAATGTCTCAAGCTATGTGGGCGGAGATATTGTAGCCGGCGTCATGGGATCGGGGATGTACCTTTCTGAGGAAATTACTCTTTACATGGATATAGGGACTAATGCGGAAATCGTTATCGGCAACAAAGATTGGCTTGCCTGTGCTGCCTGTTCTGCGGGTCCGGCATTTGAAGGAGGCGGCATCAAATTTGGAATGCGTGCCACAACAGGAGCTATCGAAGATTTTTCCATAGATCCTTTTACCCTGGAGCCCATGAACATAACTATTGGGAATGTCAGGCCAAAAGGCATCTGCGGTTCAGGGCTTATCAATATAGTGGCAACTATGTTTGAAATGGGTATTATTGATAATCTTGGTAAATTCAACCACGAACTTGATACAAATCGCATACGTCAGGTTGATGGAATATATGAATATGTACTTGCTTTCGCTCATTTAACCCGGATAGATAGAGATCTTGTTCTCACAGAGCCGGATATAAATAACCTTATACGGGCAAAGGGCGCCATGTACAGCGGATGTATGACTCTTCTTGAAGAAGTGGGTCTCAGTATTAATAATATTGACCGTATTATTTTGGCCGGAGGTTTTGGAAGCTATGTAGATTTGGAAAAGGCCATGATCATAGGACTGTTGCCTGAAATAGATCCTGATAAAGTTACTTTTATCGGCAACGGATCGCTCATGGGGGCAAAAATAAGTTCGCTCACAAACCGCATCAGAAAAGATGTGGTAGAGGTGGCAAGAAAAATGACAAACTTCGAGCTTTCGGAAACCGCCTCTTTTATGGACAATTACGTGGCCTCTCTCTTTTTACCTCACACAAATATAAGTCTTTTTCCAAAACTAAGAACGCGCCTTGAAGCTCGAAAGAAAGGAGAAGGGTTTGAAAATAAAGTCAAAAGCCCTTGAAGTAAATATAGCCGACTATCATGTTGATGTCGCCATAGATGCCAAATATTCAGTCCTTCAGGAAGTCATGTCCAGCTATTATGGACTTATGGATGGATTGAATACCTTTCTTGAAGAGCTTTCTCATCCCTACAGGAATTGGAAATTTATTATACAGGAAGCAAGAAGTTATTCTCTGGACTATTTTTATCTTTTAAAAAAGCATCCAAAAGGCCACGAAGCTGCAGCTCTTTTTGTAAATATTTTTACGACCGCAATTAAATTAAGTGACGAAAAAGACACAAAAGCCGACGGCGCTGACAATTTGCTGCTCTTTCTGCAAAAAATCATTAAAGACTCCGGCCCGGATATCAAAAGATTTATGCCGGTAATCAATGACTCATTTGATCACATCAGGAATTACAATGATGAAATCTTCTTCTTTTTTATTAAAAGTTTCTATCAAATTAAAAAGCCGGCCAAAGACCTTTTAACATATTCATCTGAAATAAATATAAGCTATAAGCCAATCAATCTGCTTTTATTAAAATATTTTAAGCACTCATATTCATACTGGCTGAGCGAGGAAGACCCTCAGGCCTGGTTTGAAAAAGAAACGGATATGATTGATAACGACTTGGATTTAAAAGAAATTTTTAATGGGATATCCCATGACCAAATTAAACAATGGAATCTCGATCTGGATGATATTGCCCGGGAAAAAGAAATTGATTCCGAAGAACTTTTAAAAAGCCTCCTGCAACTGCCCGGATACAAAGAAATTGCTGAAATATACAGGCAAATTCCTCACAAGCTTCTTCAAAAAGGAATCAATGCCTGCGAAGGAAACAGATGGAAACTTTTGTTCCTTTTCCATATTATGAATACTTCAGGACTGTGTATGCTGCATGAGGAAGCTTTAAGGGATATAAACAGAACTGTAAGCTGGCTTATAGAACATGAGAAGTACTATAATATAGACAAACTTATTGATAAAACTTTTTCTATTTTAAAAACTCGAACAAGCAGGTTTCCCGCCGTAGTTCTGAACTGCGTACTGAATATGGGTAAAGGTGTCTACAAAACAGATGAAATTGATCTGGTTAATCTTTTTATTGATTCAGCAATCGATCTGGGCTTTCAATCTCCAATGATAGAAGGCGTTGGAAACGACTGGCAAGTAAAAGTCAACAGCACTCATATCAGCAATATAAGAACCTGGTTAGAGCTGATCGAGCTTAACCCGAAATGGTCGGCAAATCTTCTTTCCTGCCTTATAATCAATCTTTCTATCAGCGGTGTATTTATCAAAGATACCGATCTGTTCCCAAGAGATATTACAAAATTATTAAATAGCGATATTAAACCGGCATATAATCTTGCCAAACAGTTGATGAGGCTGTTTCCGGTATATTTTAATGATATTGGTGCTGAAGGAAAACTGAGAGACATTTCTACTGATATCGACGATATAATCGGCAGAAAAGATGTGCTTGTCCATTTTTTGCGGAAACAAAGCCATGTTGAAAGTAACAACCTGATAATCAGCTTTATGGAAGCTGTCCTTAATTTCTGGAAGACCAGAAAAAAAAGCCTTCTTGAGCCATTTGTCCCGCCAAGCATTTATAGCCAAATCACCACTAAGGGGCCATATATTGACGGTGTTCACCTTGCAATAACAAGACTTGAGCAAAAAGGTTTTAACTTGCCTGCTGACCTCATTGCCATAAAAGATGAAAAAATAAAGGAAATTTTTGCAGATATTAAAGAAGTGCCGCAAGTAGATCTGGAAAGGCTGAAACTCGCAATATCTTTTTATAAACTTTTAAACCAGAAATACAATCTCGATTTTGTTGAAATGGATCATTATATTGCGCAGCTTAAAGTAGAAGCCTTTCCGCATTTGGACAGGCTGAAAAAAGCTCTGGCTGAGCCAAGGCTCAAGAAAAAACTTTCCATGCTGATTGATTATATTGAATTGTTAAAAAATCTGATTTTATCACATAAGTCATATGAAGCCAGAGAAGATATTTATAAAAAAAGACATATCACTGTGGATATACCATCAATGTATGGATACTACCATGAATTAAAATTTGATGCACTTGGTCTTACTTTCCGAATAGAATCTCTGGTGAATGTTCTTTTTGAAGAACTTATTCAAAATATTGACCTCAGCCTTATAACAAGAGCCACATTTTACCAGATTTACGACCGCTTAATTTTGTTTGACAAGGCATTAAAAGTAAATGGAATTTCTTCGGTTGAAATGGAACGTCAGATAGAATTTCTAGCCCATTCACTTGCAACAAGAGGATTTACTTTTACTCAGTACGTCGATATATTTAAAGGATTTGCCGGAGCGGTAAAAAATATAATAAATGACTATTTTAACAACATCCACGAAGAGAATTTAACAAGAATTTTAAATCAGACATCAATCGACCAGATACTACCCAAATACCTCCCAAAGGAAGGCATGGCCGACCATGAAAAGCTGAAACACAGAATATCTGAAATCTTTTTGCGAGACAGAACATCTCTTGCGCTTGGACTTAGACAGCTAGACGTTTTTTTAACTAGAATACTAAACACCCTCTTCCAGCAATCCGACAAACTACCCAAAGATAAAGTTCACCTGCTGCTTAACTATGATCCCCAAAAGGCTATGACCTCCATAGTTGACAAAAAAAGCAGGCTTTTCGGAATAATTCATCTCGGCAACAAAGGCCTTAACATAATTAAGATGAAAAATTATGGTATGCCTGTTCCTCCTGGTTTTATAATTACTACCGAGGTCTTTCGTTGCAGAGAAATAGTTGACAGCTATCCACCGGCTGAACAGAATTTTAGAGAACAGGTCGCTAAAAATATATCTGCTCTGGAAAAGCTCAACGGCAAATCTTTTGGAGATCCAGCCAACCCTTTGCTTCTTTCAATTAGAAGCGGTTCTTCCATATCTCAGCCCGGCATGCTGGATACTTTTCTCAATGTCGGGATTAATGAAGAGATAGTGGAAGGCATTGCCGCCCGAACCGGAAATGCCTGGTTTGCATGGGACAATTATCGCAGATTTCTTCAGTGCTACGGGATGTCATTTGATATTGAAAGAAACGCATTTGACGCAATCATAAGTGATTTCAAGAAAAGATCAGGATTGCCTTATAAAAGAGATTTTAGCGGCGAACAGATGAAAGAAATTGCGCTGACCTACAAAAAAATTATAAACGACGCCAAAATTTATATTATAGAAGATCCTTTAGAGCAATTGCACCTGACCATTAAAAAAATTTTTGGTTCATGGAATTCATCAAAAGCAAAAACTTACCGTAAAATTATGGGCATATCAGATGACTGGGGTACTGCCGTCACCGTTCAGGAAATGGTTTTTGGAAATCTTTCTAATTCATCCGGCAGCGGAGTATTCTTTACACACAATCCCAGATGGTCCGGCGACAGCCTGCGATTGTGGGGAGACTTTACCCTTGGAAACCAGGGAGAAGATGTGGTTTCAGGACTTGTTACAACCTTACCTATCTCTATTAACCAGCAGGAAATAGAAATGAGGGAGACCGACATAACACTTGAAACACATTTTCCCGAAATTTATAAGGCTTTAAAAGAGTTGGCCAATGAACTAATCTATAAAAAAGGCTGGACTCCGCAGGAGATGGAGTTTACTTTTGAAAGTCCTTCAATAAAAGATTTGTACCTGCTTCAGACCAGGGACATGGCAATGAGAGAAAGAAAAAAGGTACTAACTTTTGACCCTGAAGAAATAAATAAGGCAAAATATTTGGGCAGTGGTATCGGGGTAAGCGGAGGAGCAATGAACGGCAGGGTAGTTTTCACACTGGAAGATATTAATAAATGGAAAAAATCTGAACCAGAAACATCTTTGATTCTTGTTAGAGGAGATACTGTCCCTGATGATATCAGGGAAATTTATGCGGCTGATGGTCTTGTAACAGCGCGCGGAGGTTTAACTTCCCATGCGGCAGTTGTTGCTCACAGGCTGGGGAAAACATGCGTTATCGGTTCAGGCAATCTGGAATGTAATGAAAAAGAAAAAAGCTGCCGCTTTAATCAGGTGTTTTTAAAATCAGGGGATTATATAAGTATCGAGGGGCGGGAAGGTTCGGTTTATCAAGGTAAAATAAAAGTAAAGGAAAATTAGGCATCCTTCATTTGCCAGTTTACACTTTTTTAGATGGTTATCTTTGGCGAAGGAATAAAGTAAAATAGAGTTTTAAGTGAGCTAAAGTGCCTAAAGTTAAGGTATTCTGCCTATTAATATATAGGTTTCTTGAGCTATTAATGCATATCGGAGCAACTTTCTTCTATTTCTGTGTTATTAATCAGCACGCCGTAGGCGTACCACAACTTTAGGCATTTTAGGCACTTTAGCTCACTTTAGGCACTTCTATGTTATGTACTCGTACAGGCTGAAAAAAGTGTCAACCACTTTTGACTTATTTTGAAAGATGCCAAAAATTAATAATATTTCAGGAGGATCAAGATGGGGATGAAACTTGGCGTAAATGGATTTGGAAGAATCGGAAAACTTACTGTATGGCATCATGTAGCCAGAAAATACTTTGATGAAATTATAGTTAATATCGGACGGGAGGCCGGCACATCCATTGAGGATATTGCCCATTATGCAGGCAGAGATTCAAATTACGGTCATCTGCACGGTTTTCTTTACGGTCAAAAAGCCACGCCTGTTATTCATGATCTGGATGAAAAAAACGGCAGTATGACAATTGACGGTATAAGGGTTAAATTTTTAAGGACTTCCAGGAATCCGCTCGACATCGGCTGGAAAGATCATGGTGTTAATCTGGTAGTTGACACAACAGGGCAATTTGTTGACCCAACCCTTCCTCCAGACCACCCCAAAGGAACTTTAAGAGGCCATTTTGAGTCAGGAGCAAAGAAAGTTATAGTCTCAGCTCCCTTTAAGATAAAAGATAAAAGCAAACCAATGCCCGAAGACGCTGTAACTACAGTAATGGGAATAAATGATAATGACTATGATCCCAGACGTCATAAAGCGATTTCTAATGCATCCTGTACCACCACAGGCCTTGCCCACATGATGAAACCCATCCTCAACTTTTTTGGCTATAAAAAAATTCTTTTTGCTTCAATGGCAACCGTTCATGCGGTCACTGGATCACAGGAAGTTCTTGATCGTCTGCCAAAAAGAGGAGCAACTGATCTGAGAAAAAGCAGAAGCGTAATGAATAATATCATACTAACCACAACAGGAGCAGCTAATACACTCAGGCTAGTCATTCCTGAAATGGAGCAAATCGGGTTCATTGCCGAATCTGTAAGAATTCCCACATCAACCGGTTCTCTTATTATTTTAGTAATAAATCTCCAGGAGGAATTGTCAGGAGAACCGATAAGAAGAAAATTAATAAATGACATGTATATGCAAGCGGCTGCTGAAGATCCAAATGGATATCTGCACTATACAGACAAACAGAATGTCTCTAATGATATTATAGGGATGCCGATTGCTGCAACAATAATTGAAGGCCATGAAACTCATACTAGAACTGCTATTGTTAAAATAGATTTGAAAAAAGTGCCTGGATTAGACAAAAATGTTATTTCTTCACTGAATGATACAGTCATAAGAATTCCTGTAACTCAATGTGTTATATATGGCTGGTACGATAATGAAATGGGAAGTTATGTTAACATACTCGGTGACAGGACTGTTTCGGTAGCAGAAAATATGTAGGTAATCGTTTACGGTTTACAGTTATCGGTTCACGGTTGAAAAAATAGAAGATAGAGGAGAATCCGAGGGTGAGGAAGCGAAAGAAAGAGTATTTGGGGGAAACCGTGAACCGACAACCGTGAACGGCTATGTATCTTAGATTCTATCCACCTTCAACCTTCTACTCAGCCTGACAAATTCTTCAACTGTAAGGGTTTCCGCACGTCGGGTTGGATCTATGTCTGCATTTTCCAGCGCATGCATAGAGGTTTCAGCAGCAATATGAAGCTCGCTGCCTGCAAGAGCATTTTTAAGATTTTTTCTTCTCTGCCCGAATGCGGCTTTTATTACTCTATAAAGAAACTCTTCATTACCTGAATATTTCAGGCTGTCTCTAAAAGTTATTTCAAGAACTTCGGAATCAACTTTTGGTCTCGGAAAAAATTGAGAAGCCTTAATATTTGCGACTTTCTTTATATCCGCACAATAATTAAGCATAACCGTAAGTCTCCCGTATTCTTTACAACCCGGTTTCGCGTTAATACGTTGAGCAAGTTCTTTCTGAAACATAAGAATTGCGCGACTTACAGTATTTCTGGATTTTATAAGTTTAACAAGAACCTGGGAAGAAATATTGTACGGCAGATTTCCTAAAACTATTATTTTAGGATTGGCTTCTTCAGCAAATTCCTCAATATTAACTTTCAGGATATCTTTCTCAATTATAATAACATTAAAAAGGCTGTTTGAAGTAAGTTCTGTTTTTAACAAAGATATTATCTTATGATCCTTCTCAACTGCATAAACCTTTTTTGCTATCCGGGCGACAGGGATCGTAAGGGCTCCCAAGCCGGCCCCTATCTCTAAAATAACATCTTCCGGCATTATCCTGCAACGATTCACAATCATTTCCGAGGTAGCAGAATTTTCCAGAAAATGTTGGCCCAACTGCTTCCTGGCATGCATTTGCCAGGCGGCAAGTAGTACTCTGGGTGATGTCATATTCAAGATTTCTTTCGCAACCGAAGTCTAATAAATATTATGCGGGTTATAAAATAGGCCGCTATGCCTGGGAGAATGCCAAGAATAATCCCGCCTGTAATCATAGCAATACTAGCATCCGCTCCCAGTTTTAACAGCTCTAAAATCGACTCATATTCTGTACCAAAAGGAGCTGAATTGCCAAGAATAGATATTCCAACATCGTAGCTGCCCTTGTAAAATAAAGGTATGGTAATAGGATTGCTGAACCATACACCGATTGCAGCGGCGGCTTTGCTCCCGCGTAAAATAAATGCCAGAGATAGAGCAATAACTGTATGAAACGGAATGGTAGGAGTTACACTGATAAATACTCCTATAGCCATTCCAAGAGCAACATAATGTGGATCACCATTAAGCTGTTTAAATCGAGTAATAAAATGCTGAATTTTCTCCCTCAAATTCATTTAATTTTACCCTGTCTGACGGCACATTAAATTAGCGCACCTTCAGTGCGAAGTTGTGGCGCAGAGCTGTGCTTGGTTTCCATTCTCCAGCGTGGGAACGAGAGAAATCTGAGATCAAACAAATTCGACCCAAATCCGTGCGCCTACTTGAGGAAGTTATTTCGTCCACCTTCCTTACCTGCAATACCGAATAGTTACAAAAATTACTCTAAAAGTAAATCTGAAAAGTTAATTATACAGTCAAAAAAATCTTCTTCCAGTACTTTGTTTGACAGCTCGCCTTCGTAAATCAATACAGGTCTTATTGACAGCATACCGGGAAACGGAATGCGAGATATTTTTTCGTATACTTCGGCAATTATATTTTTCTCTATCTTTCTTTTGAATTTGATTTCACAAACATACACGGTATACTTTGTCCTGATCAACAGGTCAACCTGACACGCTTTTTGAGTTGCGGAACTATTCTGAAAATATGGAGTGGCAGAGAGTACTGAATTGGGATTTATCGAAAGTAGTTTAAAAATTGTCGGCGGGTTGCTGAGAACAAGATTCTCAAACTGGAATCCCATAATGGTTTCCCAATTCGTCAAATCTTCAATGCTAATATCTTTATAAGTGCCGATCTTGATCCTCTCTGCAAAGGGTTCTATATATTTAAGGTAAAAACGAAGATAGTTGTCTTTCAACCGGAAATGTGCACTGCGTGTTTCTTTACCGGTCTTTATAGAGTATACCTTGTCTTTGGAAATGAATCCTGATTCAACAAGATCATTCAGATATCTGGTCATATTTCCGCTTTTGCTAATAGCAATCACAGAACTGATTTCCGATAGGGTTTTCGCACCTGTAACTAATGATTTTACTATTTCTTTATAGGTTGCGGCCCTACGGTCAAACACATCATTAAAAATACGATCAAATTCATTGAATAAGATGCCTTCTTTATAAAAACAGAGACGCTTAATGTTTTCTTCTGCTGAAAGTGTAGGGTTGATCTCTTCTAAATATCTGGGAACACCACCGGTAATTGATAGTATTTTCAATTTTTCTGTTGCAGAAATCCTTGCTGCCCTGCCTTGCCAGAACATGTTGCAGTGATGTAATGGGAGCTCTGCCGGTGTCAATTCCAGCGAGATACGGCCCATGAAACCGGTATTATTTAAAACATTATCGTCAATCCAGGAAGAAACAGAACCGCACACTATAAGGATCAATTTGGGATATTTTTTGAATTTGGTATCCCAGACTATCTTTAATTGAGCAGAAAAACTACGGTCTTTAGCTGCCATCCAGGATATTTCGTCGAGCAAAATAACAGTTTTTTTATTCTTTTTTATGGACATTGCCATAAACAAAAAGATCTGCTGCCAACTTTCCGGCTGAAAACGCGGCATATTTGTCTGAGAGCACATCTGTTCAACGAAAATGTCCATCTGTTTCCGGTTGGTTATAGATTTATCAGGAACAGCGCCCTGAAATTCCAGAAATACATCTGCTGTTTTGCCAAACTGCTGAATTAATGTGCTTTTACCAATCCGCCTTCTGCCTTTACAGACAACAAATGCAGCATGTTTTTTTATCCACAGCTCATTTAATAATGATAATTCATGTTCCCTGCCGACAAACATTAGCCACTCCAAATATACGACATATTTTGTCACTAATATAACAAAAATAGATCTTGGTGTCAAGTAAAGGTCGGCAATTAAAATGTCACTAAAACAATAAATATACATTTTGGTGATACGATACAGTAACAGCTTTATTAACACTAAATCGGTTTTTTTGTTGTTTAGTGACAGAACGAAGAGTCCTGTCCGGAGGTGATGGATTGGTCTTGCATTAGGAACGGGGATGAAATAACTTTCACAAGCAAGAGCATAGATTTGCAGCAATTCCCATAATGAGAATTGCTGGTAGCGCTTTATGCGACTGATTGCAAACCTGAGAAAGGAACCGGAATAATGAAAGAATCGTCTACGCCATATAGTTCCTGACCCGTCACACTCATACAAGTCGGATTATATTAATCACGCACAATGGATGAAAGCGCTTTATGAGCTGAATCGCACAGCGTATGACGTTGTGCTGACGCAATGGCATGGAAAACATAAACGACGACGTAACCTGTGGCGGGATATGAAGAATTCCAGATTGCCAGCATAAAAAGAACTTTTCCCGATATATCTATCCTGAAACGTTAAGGAACGTGGACGAAATAACTTTACATGTCAACACTTAAAATTGCGAACTTATTTTTGTGCGAACCCTAATCGGAGTGATTTATGAAATTAAAAATAACATTACTATCTGATAAAAAAATCGAATTACCAACAGGTTTTTCAAGTTATATTC
This sequence comes from Deltaproteobacteria bacterium, assembly GCA_019309665.1. GTDB lineage: Bacteria > Desulfobacterota > Desulfobacteria > Desulfobacterales > ETH-SRB1 > B13-G4. The sequence continues at coordinate 12,009 of JAFDFV010000004.1, forward strand.
AGGCTATAATATATAATTTTCTTGATCGTGTTTCTGCACAATGGCTCCATGAAAAAGGGTTTAAATTTGAAAAACGTTCATTTAAGCTTTTCACGTTTTCCTCCTTTCATGAAAAACCCGAATATATACGGGATAAAAAGAAATTTGTATTTCCAAATGAAATAAGTTTTTCAATTTCATCACCTGTAAACTGGTTGATAAAGCAGGTTGTGCAAAATATTGTAATCAGTGAAAAAGTAAAAATAGGTGATAATATTACAACTGTTTCAAGCGTTGAGATATTTGAGGATGATAATATTACACAAAACAAAATTAGAATTAAAACCTTAAACCCGGTTGAAGTTCACTCTACTTTGTTAAAAGCAGACGGAACAAAAAAAACCTATTATTACTCTCCTGCTGAAAGTGAATTTCAGGATTTGATCAATAAAAACCTGAAAAAGAAATGGACTGCGTTTTACCAGGAAGATTGCCCATATAATTTAAAGATTTCACCTGTTCGGTTTGATTTATGTAAGGAAAATATACGAACATTTAAAGGCATTATTATTAAGGGGTGGACAGGTCATTTTTGGATTGAGGGTGATCCTGCGTTTTTGAAGTTTGGGTTGGCTTGTGGGTTGGGAAGTAGAAGTAGCGCCGGGTTTGGAATGGTTGGCGTTGTGGCTTGATAAATTACGGGGGTAGAGAATAACTATGATCTATGACATCTTAGATGTTTTTAAAAAACAATATGAAGAAAAAGATGATAAACTTATTTTAGACAATTATCTTTTAAAAGATGGATTGTATGTGAAAATAAAAAGAGATGAAAGTTTAGAGTATTTTATATTTAAAAACAGTAAGAATGAAAAAGTAAAAGAGTATTGCTTAAAAGATTTAAATGGAAACATTAACTCAACCATGTACCAATGGTTTAAAGAGAGAGATTATTACAGCGTATATTTGAATTCAAACAAGGCATTTGGTGATAAAAAGATTCATAATGTGAATTACCTGTCATTATTTGTTAAACTTGAAAGCTTTACTAATACTGACCCCAAAAAACAACTCGCCAATGGTGCAATAAAAAAACAGTTTGAAGATTTAAAAACCTTTAAAAAGTTCAAAAAAAAAGAAGAAAAAGAAATCCTGAAAGTTTTTAAAGATAAAATAGATTCTCAGGATCGTTTAAATGATATTGAAAAAAAATATTATTTAATTAAGAACAATTTAGATACTATTATTGAAACAGCCAAAAACAATAACGTAACTAATTATATAAAAATCTTCTTTGATGAAGATATTGGCAAATATAAAAATGAGAGTGAATTTTATTATGCTATCAAAATCTTCAATGATATAAAATACAGCAAAAAAATAGATAAAGAAATTTGGGGGCTATCAAATGCAAATATGGGTTTAAATAGTAAAAAACAGTTTTTGGAATCAAAAACCAAAAATAATCCTGTTCCATTCTTTATTACCGATAAAAATGCATTAATGCTGAAACGTTTTTTTGATTGGCTGAAATTTCAAAGCTATGAAGATAATTATCCGTTAGAAAAAAATATATTTATAAAAAAACATTCAAAAAATGGTGAAGCAATTATAGATGATTTTGATTTTATTCCAAATGAAGATGAAAGGTTATCAAAATCAATCTATTATAAAAATTATTTGATAGCAAGAGATGGTAAAAGAATAATTGAAGACAACACAATAGATCTTCTTTGGGAATTAGAGGAAAAAGTTGACGAAATTTTTTATAATAATCAACTTAAAAATAATTATTTCAACGAAGTTTGGAACAAATTAGACAAATCATTCCAAAACCTGATTTACATTACAAGGGCTGGAGTGGTCAATTATTTTAAAAAGCATGATGACAGGGCTTTCTATCAAATTATTAAAAAATACGGCACTGATTTTATTTTGGAACACATCAGGCACGATAGAATGTTGAGAGCCAAATTAAGTTTAAATCTGAAGTTTTCATTATCAGCACATAAAGGAGAAGTAATTATGGATATTCAAGCTATGCAGGAAAAAATAATCAAAAAATTGGAAAGTTCAAATTATGAGAACTTAAAACCCGATGAATTTTTTTATCTTAGCGGTCAGGTTGCAAAATATTTAATTGGACAAAGTAAAGCACACGAAAAAACAGTGGAATTATTAGAGCCGTTTCTCAGATCTAATAATGCTCAAAAGATTAAAAAAGCTATTGAATTTACTTACTTTAAGTATAAATATAAGATTTCTTTAAACTACGTTAAATTCAACAATGCTTTAACTTTGGTTATGGCTTTTAAAGGTGAAGATAAATTATCCATTAATATGGATGCTTTTTTAGTTGGAGCTTTGAGTAATAATATCTTTTATATAAAAAAAGAGGCTTAAAATATGACTTATTGGCATATGCAACTTCATCCTGATGATAAAGAGTGGGAAAGAGAAAACGAGTTGTTGGAAAAAACAGGTTTAATTGGTTGTGCCTCTTCAAATGAAGCCCAAGCTAATCTTTTTAATTTTGAACTTAAAGTTGATGACATAGTTTTGATAAAAAGAGGAAGCATTCCTATTGCTTTGGTTAAAGTTATCGGTGATCTTGAAGATGTTGATGAAGATAATTTTCATAATCTTGATTGGTTTAGATATAGAAGAAAAGTTAAGGTGTTAGATTGGGCAAAAGGCAGTAATCAACCAAAATTCCCCGCTCCACGCGGAACCATAACAAAAGCAATAGATAAAAAATCTAAATCATATAAATATATTGATAGTTGGTATAGATCATTACTAAATGAATTTTATACAGAAAAAGATGGATTAAAGTTAAGACAACTCTTTGTTGAAAACTTTAGAATGTTTAAGAACTTAACTATTAATCTCACTTATCCTAAAAACATAGAAGGTGAGACACCACCTATTCCGGTTATTGTACTTGCAGGCATTAACGGAACTGGAAAAACTACATTGCTTAGGTATCTTTCTGAGTTTGCAGAGTATATTTACAACAATGATGATGACAAAAGCTTCGTGGATTATGAAAGATATGATAATAAACAAAAATTAATTATAAACATAAACCATGATACTTCTTATAAGCTCACTGATAAAAATGTTAAATCTCTATCTCCTTCAGTGAGATACTTTAAAGAAAATATTCTTTATATCCCCATTGATCAAAGCATTGAAGATTTAAAAACAATAATTGTTGAATATTTAGAAAAAGAAATTTGGGTTAATGAAAAATTAGCTTCTAAGGCATATTCACAGCTTAGAGAATATATTAATAATATTTTCCAAGAGTTAGATCTTTTTATTGAGTTCGATAGTATTATTGCAAATTCGAAAAACAAAGAGATATTTTTTAGAAATAAAAACGGAGATAAATTTTCGATTGATGAAGTTTCTACAGGAGAGAATACTCTCTTTGCTAAAGTTTTGTATTTGTATCTGAATGAAATAAAAAACAAAGTAATTTTAATAGATGAACCTGAATTGTCTTTGCACCCGTCCTGGCAAAATAAAATACTAAAAGTTTATGAAAATTTTGCAAAAACTAATAATTGTCAAATTATTATTGCGACTCATTCCCCTCACATTATTGGAAGTGCAAAAAATGAATATCTTAGAGTTCTCACGTTTAATGATGAAAATAATATTGAGGTAATTTCTGAATTTTCTGAAGGTTATGGGTTAGAGTTTAGCAAAGTTTTAACAAATATCATGGGGATGAAAGAGACAAGAACTCCTGATGTCGCTAAAAAAATTGGAAAAATGTGGGGCTTGTTAGAAAATGAGGATTATAAAACTGAAGAATACAAAAAATTGTACAATTATCTGAAAAAAACTCTTGGTAGTTTAGATCAGGATTTAGTGTTGGCAAGATTAGAAATTGCCAAACTGGAGGCAAGTAATGCTTGATTTAAATAAAACAGAGCCTCAGTTTTTCATTGATTACAAATCAAATGACAAAAATTATAAAAAAAATCCAAACAATTATTTGAAGTGCGGTTTTGCAATAAAACAAAAACTTAGACAAAGTATATTAGAAGAACAAAAAGGTCAGTGTTTTTATTGTGAAAAGAAAATAGAAAATGATACTGAAAAAATTCATATAGACCATATTAAGCAAAGAGCCTGCTTTCATAATTTGGAATGTGAATATAAAAATATGGTTGTATCCTGCAATGGCAATGGTGGGAATCATTGTGGAAAATATAAAGATAACCAAGAAAAGTGGGATGATACTAAATTTATAAAATTAATTCCTGAAAATTCTCAGTTATCAGAAAAACCGTCAGCTTTTTTCAAATATGTTGGTAATGGAAAGATTAAACCTAAAAAAAAATTAACCGATGATAAAAAAGAAAGAGCAGAAAACACCATAAAATATCTAAATTTAAATTTCCCAGACTTGGTAAATGCCAGAAAAATTATTTTATATCAAATAGATATATACAAGCAGCAGGGCTTCAATATAAAAACAATTCTTGCTCTTTATCGTGAATTTGAAAGTGTTTTTAAATAGAAAACTATAGGAGAATTAAAATGAACAGAGTCTACGGAGTTTTAGGAATCAGCTCAAAAATGTCAAACTGGAATGCAGATTTTACAGGCAGACCAAAATCAACAAGTAATGGTGATATCTTTGGAAGTGATAAGGCGTTCAAATATCCTATAAAAAAAATGTGGGACAATGAAACAGATAAAAAAGTTTTGTTTATTAAGAGTTGGAAAGAGATTCAAAGCAAGAAAGATGCTCCAAAAAGCGTTGTTCCAAAACAATTAGGAGAAAGATATGCTGAACTTTTTGAAGAAATTGACAAAAAAATAACATCAACAAAAGAAGTAATAGCCAATCTTTTTAAATGTGTTGATGTTAAAAACTTTGGTGCAACATTTGCCGTTGAGGGACAAAATATCTCAATAACCGGAGCCGTGCAGTTTGGTCAGGGATTTAATAAATATGACGACACAAATGTTGAAGTGCAAGATATTTTATCTCCTTTCACAGATTCAAAAGCAGAAGAAAAAGGCAAAGAAGCCAAACAGGCCACTCTTGGAACAAAAATAACTGTTGATGAAGCTCATTATTTTTATGGTTTTTCAATAAACCCTAAAAATTATGATGAGTATAAAGATATTCTCGGAGATGATTTTCAAGGTTATACAACACAAGATTATGCTGAATTTAAAAGAGTTGCCCTTGTTTCCGCCACTTCTTTTGCTACAAACTCAAAGTTTGGTTCAAACAATGAATTTGGACTTTTTGTTGAAACAATAGATGGTTCAAAATTATATCTTCCGGATTTATCTGAATACATTATTTACAATAGCCGGGAAAGAGAAATAGATTTAACAAATATTGATTTGATTCTGCAAAAACATGAGATCAAAAGCATTGAAATATACTACAACCCGATCACAACAAAGCTGAAAAAATTAAAAAATGACGCAAAATATTTTAATATCATAACAATGGAAGAAGAAAATTAAAATGAAAGCAATTAGTTTTGAACTAAGCGGGAAAACCGCATTTTTAAAAAAACCTGATGTTAATGTTCATACCTGTTTCACCTACAATAATATACATAAACCAGTATTGTTGGGAATGCTTGGCGCTGTATTGGGTTTGGGCGGACACAATCAGCTATTTAATAAAAACAAGAAAATTGAAGAAGAAAATAAAAAACTTAAAGGTAAAAATAAAAAACAACGAGATGACGGTTACCCTGAATTTTATGAAAAACTAAAAAATTTAAGAATTTCAATAGTTCCTTTAACTGAAAACGGTTATTTTTCAAAAAAGATACAAGTTTTTAATAACGGTGTAGGATATGCAAATGATGATGGAAACTTGATCGT
>JAFDFV010000105.1 GCA_019309665.1 Deltaproteobacteria bacterium
TTAAGGCCATCATGTTTGAGTATGTTTTTTTTCAGCGCCTTTTTTTCTATTGGATAGTCATCGGAAAAATATGCTCTGCCAAGTGTGGCAAACTCTGTGGTAACATGATACCTGCTGCGAATAAGATCAACTGTGGCAAAAAACCAGTCGCGCTTTCCTGACTCAAATTCAGGGTCCCAGATTCCCGCCTTTTCCAGTTCCGCCTTAACATAAGGCACAATTTCTTCAACAGGAAGATTTCTTATGTAATGTGAGTTTATGCTAAGCGCTTTTGGATCTGTAAAAAATTTCGGGTCATTTTTATTGACATTAAAAACCGAATTTGCCCTGTTAAGTCCCTCTAAAGAAAATGCCCCGATAAGCTCCTCTTTTGTAAAGATATCTCTGGAATCGGGTGTTGACCATCCAAGACGGACCAAAAAGTTTACCAAAGCCCAGGGCAAAAAGCCATGAGCCCGGTAAAAATGTATGGCAACCAGTTCCCCGTGCGTTCGTTTTGAAATCTTGGCTTTTTTGGGATCAAGCGTTAATGACATATGCGCAAACTTTGGAATTGGCGCACCAAGAGCCTTGTACAGCAAAATCTGCTTTGGAGTATTTCCCAATCCATCCTGACCGCGGATAACATGTGTTATCCTGTCACGTATGTCATCTACAGTATTGGAAAGAATGTAAAGAGGCTGACCGTTGGATCGAACTATTACAAAATCCTCTATGTCTTTATATTTTTTTTCAATAAATCCATATACAATGTCCTCGAAACAGACAGAGCCCTCTGCCTGTGGTATTTTAAGGCGGATTGTATATGGTATTCCAGATGCTTCCTTTTCAGAAACCTCTGCTGGTGTTAAATTACGGCATGTGCCGTCGTAGTGCAATGAGCCTTTTTTCTTAAGTGCCTCTTCACGTTTTTTATCAAGCTCCTCTTTAGTGCAAAAACATTTATATGCATGGCCTGTTTCCAGGAGCTTGTGTGCTGCAGCCTGATGTTCTTTAATGAAGTGAGACTGAAAATATGGTCCTTCATCCCAGGTAATACCCAGCCATTTCAGGCTTTCAATAATTCCCTGTATGGATTCTTCGGTTGACCTTTCTGCATCGGTATCCTCAATTCTCAAAATCAGCTTGCCGCCTGTTTTTTTGGCAAAAAGCCAGTTAAATATAGCTGTCCTGGCACCGCCGATATGCAGATATCCGGTCGGGCTGGGTGGAAAACGTACTATTACTTCTTGTGTCATTTTTTATCGCCTTTCTTTATATTAAGGGCTCGGTCAAAACCCGTGAACGGTTATTATAAGTTGAGCTATTAGCTGTTAGCCATTAGCGTTTAGCTTTGAAAAATCAGGGCATTACGTTAATTAGAAATAACACCCAATGGGTGAAAGTTTGTAATAGTAAAACATCCTGTAATCATTAACCTAATAGCTAACCGCTAAAGGCTAATCGCTCAATTTAGGTAACACGGAAGCCTGTCATACGCCACCACTTTTTCCTTGTCAACAACAGCAGGTAAAATATCTCTTGCCAGCAATTATATAAATGGCATAAATATAAAATCAATTCTATTAGATATGCAAAATGAAAAGGAACGGAAAAAAGGCGAGTAAAGCTATGGAAAAAATCTTCATTGCCGATGCCATGCTTGGAATTGAATATTTTCCGGAAATATCGGATAATGAAATTTCAGAAAGAGCTTTTCATAGCGGGCGTGTAATTCTGACCAGAGATACAAGGTTGATCAGGAGAAAAATAAACAGAGAAAACTGTTTTTTTGTTAAATATGACCATTATCAGGATCAGCTAAAACAGGTTGTAAAAGTTTTTTCAATCGATCCGATGGAAAATCTCTTTACTCGATGCCTTTTATGCAATAAAAAGCTTCTAAATATTGACAAGATTTCTGTTGCAGACAGTGTGCCGGAATATGTTTATTATACCAAGGATATCTTTAAAACCTGTCCATCCTGCAACAGACTTTACTGGAAGGCTACGCATAAGAATAATGTAGTCAAACAATTAAAAAAAATACTGGAGTTAAAATAATTTTGTCTGAGAAAAATATTATAATTCATAAAGCAGAAGTCAGTACAAAAGGGGAAAAGTTCAGCGGAATTGTTTCATTGATTCTTGTTCAGAAAGAAAATGGCTGGACATATGAGGTTGAAGATATGACCCACGAAAATTTACCCTTAACCTGGAGAACCAAATCACCGGAAAAAGCTTCCAGCAAACTAAGGGGCATTTACAAAGACGAAGTCTGGGATTTTAAGATTATAGAATAATTGACAGATTCCCTTGCCATATTGTTTTTGACCGAGCCATAGGATCGTGTTTATTTTGTTTTCGGAAAGTTACCGAAGATTGGAATTGGGAACCGCATATAACGCCCTTTCGCTCTGACATCAGGACTGCTCATCATTTTCAATGTGGGTATCTGTAAAAACAGGATGTCAATCGGACAAGGCATTAAAATTTCGTATTCTTGTCCCCACGCTCTATATGATCGTCAAAGACGCAACAGCTCTTCTTGCAAGATTTTTCGTGATATCTTCTATTGAGTGAATAGATTTGTAGCTTCTAAAAACATCAAAATATTCAAACCTATCTTTTTTCAACTTAGGACTCACTCAAAAACGATTTGTATTCTGATGATTCCCAGCCCTTTTTTTAAAAGGATAATTTTGTCCTTAAAGAGAATCCCATGATGCCAAAAGAATGTTGCAGAAGCGTGTCCAGAAACGCAAAAGTGGTTCCACTAATGTGATAATATGCACGTTTGTGGAATTATAAATTGAATTTTTATTTTTATCAATTATAATAAGCATTATGAAAAGGGACATTTATAAAAAGCTGTTAAACTGGAAGCGGTCTGAACTACGAAAACCGCTTATCCTGAAAGGGGCAAGGCAGGTTGGAAAGACCTACCTACTAAAAAAATTTGCAAGAAATGAATATGATAATTTTATCTATCTGAATTTTGAGGATGATCCGGCACTTGACGCAATTTTCATGCACAGGTTCGATAAACAGAAGATTATCAGCTACCTTTCAGCATATGCAAATGTAACAATATCACCGGATTCAAGTCTGATTATTTGTGATGAAATCCAGGCATCTGCTAATGCATTAAATGCATTAAAGTATTTCAAAGAAAATGCTAATGAATATCATGTGATAGCAGCAGGCTCGTTACTGGGAATAAAACTGGCTGGCCAAAAATCTTTTCCCGTGGGGCAGGTAAATTTTCTGAATCTTTACCCCATGTCTTTCCTGGAATTTCTTGATGCACTTAAGAAAACATCTTTACGGCATTTAATTGAAGGCAAAAAAGAGGGCTTTGAACCTTTTCCGGAACCTTTCCATGTTGAACTGATAGAGTTCCTGAAGTATTATTATTTAACAGGAGGTATGCCTGAAGCAGTGGATGCATACTGCCGGACTAACAGTTTCGTTAACGTCCGGCAAATTCAAAAGGAGATCATTGATTCCTATCTTCTTGATTTCTCCAAGCATGCAGAAAAATCAGATATAGTAAAAATATCTTTAATATGGCAGTCTATACCGGTTCATTTGTCAAAAGAAAATAAGAAATTTATCTTTTCCGCTGTGAAAAAGACAGCCAGAGCCAGAAGCTATGAAAATGCTCTCCAATGGTTAATTGACGCAGGAGTTTTATATAAATCTTATAATGTATCAACTCCAAAACTTCCTCTTGAGGCTTACGCCAAAACAGACTTTTTCAAAATATTCTTTCTTGATATCGGACTACTGGGGGCGATGTCAAATATTTCTATGGATATGATAGTAAGGGGAAGTACAATTTTTACACATTTTCATGGTGCGATGGTTGAAAACTACGTAGCGCAGCAACTCTTAGAAAAATTCCAAACAAATTTGTTCTACTGGACCAGCCAGGGCAAAGCTGAAGTTGATTTTTTATTCTCTGTTAATGACAGAATATATCCTGTTGAGGCTAAGGCGGGGATTAACCTGCAAAGCAAGAGTCTTAAAGTCTATAATGAAAAATACCAACCGCATATTTTATCACGTACAAGTCTGCAAAATTTAAAAAAAGATGATAACACTTGCAATTATCCTCTTTATGCGATTTCCCTGTTTCCTATTTGATACTTGAATCCGTGGTTTTGGTACATCTTGATTAGCAAATTAGTTGACATCTGTTTACTCAGGTGTCAGCAAGTCCCGATTGCAGCCAGAATGCCTTAAAATAGCGAAGTCAGGTTTTCGCCTTTCGTAAACTTGAATTGTGAATTAATGCTTGATAATTAAGCCACTATTTTTTAGCAAAATCAGGTATGGGATAGAGCATGGGGAATTGAACCGCAAAAGCGAGCGCATTTCCCATAGCTTGTCGAAGCAAAAGCGAGTATTCCGCTTATACTTGGCTGCGGGGAGTTTCAATAAAGATAAAAAAGTAAAAAGCCAATTCGAAAAAGTTAATTCACAATTCAAGCTTTGACACCAAAGCTTAATTTTTCAATGATGGCTACTATTATTATTTGGATTTATGGTGCACGTCTTGAAAACACCCCAGAACGTAGGCATAAAGTCAGAGGTCGTAACAGTTTTGCCTTCTCTGACCTTCGGCATATCATTACCAAAGCCGCACTGAGTGAGAATTTTGATGCTGTTTGCCACAGTCACCCCAAATCCTTGAAAAAATATTTCATTGACACGCTGCTACGCATGGTTGCATGATAATTATGCTTTAATTTCGGTGAAACTTCAGTTTATCAATAGGCGCATTAATAAAAGAACTCCTAAAGATCATAGCCATAGAGTTCCACCTTCTGTGTTATTTAAAAGAATTATAACGCGCAGGTTGGGTTGAGCTTGCGAAATCCAACAAAGTACGATTGTTGCACCAATATTGTTCTCTCAATCATTTTGCGATTTCGTGCAATTGTTGACGTTGGGTTTTGTTCCTCAAACCAACCTACCAGCCTGAATAGTTAATATTTAAGATGTGACAGTAGCTCCTTCCACAGCCAGTCAAGCAAGAAATAAGTCAACGTAGTCAACAACGTTATATATTAAAACGAGTCCCTCTATTTCCAGTATTTCCAGGAACTGAATTGAACGAATCGAACGTGTGTATCGGTTTTTGCACGCGCAAGGGCTCATGAAGCACATGGTCCATCCGATAGAGGATCGACGCAAATTTGAGGCCGCATCACCCAATGACCTGTGGTAAAGCGATGTCATGCACGGCCCCTGTAGGCAAGTGAATAACCATGATACCTAAAAATCTCTGTTGGAAGAAGTACAAGATAGATGGAGCGGTAGGACACCGCTCCATCTATCTATTTTCTTCAATATGAATATCAATTTCGAGGGCTCAGGATATGAATATCAGTGCAACCCTGAATTTTATGGCCCGTTGTTAAAGTCTTACCTGTTATACATGCTTGCGTATCACCCATCGTGAATCCTGTTTCACCTGTATTGAAATGAAGTACCATATCATCATCTCCATCCCCGTCTATGTCTTTAAAGTTATAATTTCCATGCGCTTCGGTGCAATCGCCAATTCCTGGTGTTGCTACAGAACCAAAACATATACTCTCGGGATCGATATCTTGGGCATCAACTATGTATGTAGTCAAGATATATACTGCAACAATTTTTGATTTCAGATTTATAGGATTTCTCACTACAATCTCTGCCGTGTATGGTTCGACTGCTGCTTCGACTACAGCGGCCATCGCTTGAGCAATGCCTTCCCCTGTAACTGCAACTGAACAAACTATTGGGTCCCCCTCTAGTATGTCATTTGTCCCATCACCATCACAATCGACGCCTCCCTCTGGAGCGAGCGCACCAGTGCCCTCCGCAATCTCTCTTAAGTCTTCAAGCGCGCCTTCATCATCTCCGGAACGGATACCCAAGACTTGTGGTGGATCAAGGGCCATTATTGCGCTAATTGTGTCATTGAAACTTGGTCCAGGATAAGAAATATCCCCAGGATCACCTGGATAATGGAACGGGGCATCTGTCCATAAAAGAAAAAGCTTGATTACATTATTTCTGAAATTGGCCTGTTGATTGGTAGCGATAGTTGCTCCTGGGTATCCCGAGATAACCTGTCCTGCCCCTGTTGCCGCTTGATAAAGCGCTGCCAATTGACTTTCAGGATCATCAGCCCCAGCACCACTAACAATCGATAATCCATTAATAGCTGTGATCACATTCGCCGTGTCTGCGGTAAGGTCAAGAACCTGCTGATAAGCGTAATCACCATATGTCGCACTGCCAAAAGGGTTTATTGGATAGTCTACGAATGACCCAAGCCCAACTTTGAGATCAAAACGGGTATCAAGGTCATTGATCAGTGAGTTTGCATTTGTTTTAAATTCAGCTATATCATCCATATAGCTGCCTGAAAGATCTACGAGGACGTAAAGGTCCACAGGCTCCCCGGTCATCCATCCAATATCCGCCATCAATGCCCCTGCAAGTCCCACATCATGGTTGGGGCCGAGGTAGGCTGGCTCCATGATTTGGTCCGGAATGAGTGATGTGCTAAAGTGTGATACAGAGGAACCTGGCTCTGCGGGACTTGGAGCGTACATTTCCACATGTCCGCTTGGTTGATGTCGCCCAGCAGTAAGGAATATACTTTCTGCAACGACCACTGGACCTGTCCAATGTAAATCCCCAGTATCTGTGCTCGCAGTGACTCGTTCAGCATTTGTCATGTCAGGATAAAGCATGCCCGTGCTATGATCACCGAGATAAATCATGAAATGGTCATCATAACCATTGAACTTTGCCCCTGTGGTGAGATTCACAAATGTTTGAAAGCCAAGACCATGCGCTAGTTCATGCAATGCTATACTTACAAAGTCAATCCCACCTATGGGGGGAGAAGCATCAAGACCATAGTACCAAAAATAAGTATCAAGACAACTGGCTGTTCCGATATCACTATTAAACGTTGCTCCGATATCATTATTAGTTGGATCTAAATCAGTTCCCGCCAATTTGTTGGCTAAGGCAATAGAATACAAAGTATCTGCCCTCAGTGCTCCAGCAAAGTTGTAGGCAACAGATATTGCACCACAAGAAGCGAGAACTGCTGATGTTGAAGTGCAATATTGTGGATTGAATTCGGCCTCAATTCTAATATCTACACTACTATCAATAAGATTACCCCAAATATCCGCAACGAACTGAAGGGCTTGAAGTCGCTGAGCACCCAAGGTTGCACCGGTATTGCCACCTGCCGTCGAAGCTGGATCTGGTGCACCAGGATCATTGAATCCTTCGCCAGCGGCATCACCATTTATAATTACAAAGGTTGCTGTAGCATGGGCAAAGTATGGGAGCATGAGAGATGTTGTTAGAAAAACAGTTGCAAGTATAATAATTTTAAATTTAATTTTAAACATGTTTTTGTTCCGCATGATTTTATTCCTCCTTTTTCCCTGCGTCGTGCTTTATGATTAGCGAAGGACGAAAATGACCTTTTAAATCGATTATCATGCCACCATTAGGCACAGGACTTGGAGTTTCCTCTAGCTCTTCATCAGGAAATACTGAGGACTCTTCAACAAGAGAAGGGGCTTGATCAGGGGGCACGGTAAACTCGCCAGTTTCCGGATCTATGTAGATTTTTTGAGCAGGAGTGCCAACTGTAGGTGATTCAGATGATACCTGTCCAGTGTCATTTTGTGCTTCTCCTTTAACTTGGGACAAAGCCTCCCCCGGACAGTAAAAGACGCAAAATGCAAACATGCTTAATAAGACTGTAAAAATTTTAACTTTCATCTTTTTCTCCTCCCTTTTTTCCAAAAATTCTGTAACATAAGGAATGCTACTCCTTGAAATTAAGATACTCCTAAACCATCACTGATAACGGTTCACATTTTTTCTGTTTACCTGATTCAAGTAATTAGCACAATTTCATCACCCCCTCCCTGTATATCCCAACGCTCAGAAGGTCCTTCATTTAAGGGCACCTATCAATATTAGTACTACATCTCTGATTCTTGCTTTTTCAAATAGATTCATAATTTGCTTCTCAGGCTAACACTGAGTTAAGCGGCAAACGGCTAATATACGTACGAAATCGCTTTATAAGGCAGAGTAGCCATATAAAACCATATAGTTTCGTATTAGACGACTTTTTTGCTTGATAAAAAAAGCCGAATTTTAATATTATATCAATATGAACAAATATCCATTTAAGATAAATATCCACATAAAATAATTAGTGCCTGACGGAAACCCCCTGTTTTCGGTTAGAAATTCGAACCACTAAATCCAATACAAAAACAAAATACTAATTTTTTAATGACAAAAACATCGTATTTCCAATGTGTTAGTTTTGGTTATTTGGCATTTAAATTTGTTTTGAATTTCGGATTTTGCCTGAACATAACTTTTCGTTCAGAAAATAATTACTTTTTAACACACCAGACCTTACAGATAGCTTACAGATTCGAAAAAAAAAATGAAAAATTTATGATTTTTTAAAAAGAATGGATTTGCGTATCGCTTTTGTCTCAGAAGAAGGTTCAATTCCGAGCGATGCGGAAAGGATCCTCTTACAGCGTTCGTACACAGATAGCACCTCAGCCCGTCGGCCGAGCCGGTGATAGCAGGTCATGAGACGTTGGTAGAGATCCTCGGCAAGGTCGTCTGCTTCAAGGCCGCGCTGGTAGCATTGCACAGCCTTTTCCAGT
>JAFDFV010000460.1 GCA_019309665.1 Deltaproteobacteria bacterium
GCGCATCCCGCAATATCCACCGCCAACCTGTTGCCGTACTCATCATGCTTCCCTTCCGAGATCAGTTCAGTCCTCATCTGCGAAAAGGGATGCGGGTTGTCGAGGCCCCAGCGTATGTTGTTATTCATAAAGTTTCTCCATTATTTCTCAGCCCTCAGCTACGCCAAATGCGCGGGCACGTCCTTGTATCTTTTGTAAATTCAACATGATCAAACAGCTCTAAGAAGTAACCTGCGACCCTGTGGCCCACCTACATCATAAATAATCTCTGGCCCTACGAAGCCCGTATCAAGGAGCGATATTCCGGTAAAATGAAGACCATCTGCTTCAAGCAGTCCAAATTTGCGAATCATAAGCAAGTAGAGATTCTTATCACAAGTTGAGACTACAATTTGCTTCCTGGGACCAAACTTGCCCAAGGCCGTAGCACGAAGATTGTCAAGAAAGGCCACAGCATCAAGATCATGAAGATGTTGTACTGGATCATCTAACAAAATGGTTTCCAATTTGGACCAATTCTGATCCGCCGCAAACGATAGGAATATAGATAGGGCCAATACGTTCGCTTGAGCATTACTTAGGAAAAAATGTGGTTCTCCTGCGTCTTCTTCTTGGCCACTATATTGTAAACCGAGTTCCAACCCAGCTTCTCCACGTTTCATTGTCACTTTATCGAAAAGGTAAGGACACGGTATCATGGCCTTGAAAAGCCGCATCATCTCTGGTTCGTGCGCAGCAATCTTTGCCTTTACAGAAAGATCGACGCTTTCAGACAGCGCTGAAATCCAATTTTCCGTTTCGTTTGCAGCCTCACGAAGTTTTACAATCTGTCCGTTCCTTTGGTTCACAGTCTGCTTGGCGTCCCTACTTATCAGATGAAGCTCTTTGCGCTCCCTTTCTAATGCAGTAGTCTTGAGAAACCATTCATAGCGTTCAATAATCTGCCTCGCTGAATGTAACCTATCTTTGTCCTGAGACAGGCGATTCCTGGCCTCTGCAATGATGTCAGAAGATGCGTCTAACGGTAATTGTAAAGTCCTACACCTAAAATGGAAATCATCGATTTCCGCTGTCAAACGGCCAAGAGTTTGCTCCCACTCCGTCATCCTACTTTCTAACTTCATCCGTTCAGTGCGACAGGCATCCCATTCACTTTGCGCTTTACTGCTCACGGTTTCCTGTTCGGATTTCTGTTTATTCAGATCAGCTAATTGGGTCCGTGCAGTTTCAACTAGACTCAAAACCTGATTTTCTGGCAATTTGCTCTCTTTAGACATCCCTAATTCTATCAACTGCCGCTCTACATCGTCCAAATTGTGTTGGTAATTTTTATACATCACAGTATGCTCAGACAAAACGTCCTCCAAAGATTGTGTGGCACTCTTAGTATCTTTTAACTGTTCCTCAGCTTTATTGGATCGTTCATCGGCTTGCCGGCAATTGGTCTGGAGATCAGTCAGTGAGGCTTGGCACTTATTAATTGAAGCCTCAAGATTTTCAGATGTCAAAGGGGCATCCAGGGCAACTGAATTGGCTTCGATCTTTTGAATGACTAAAACAGTTTCTTCGCGCTCGCTTAGTGCTTTGCGAAGCGCGTCATCCACGTATTTGAGATCTTTTTCATAGCCCTCTAAATTGGCATTTAGTACGACCAACTTGTCTGATAAATTTTGGAGTTCCTTTACTGCTTCATGGAAAGCAACGGGGACGTCTTTGATCCGGATATCAATGGCATCTTCCAGTGCTTTCGCCGAAGGATGAGTGTGGCCGCACAAAGGGCACACGTTGCCAGTGGCATACTGTTTAAGGCGAGCAATCAAATCGGCTCCCTCTCGCAATGATGCCTTCATCCCGGATATCTTTGGCTACTTGTTCTTCCAAATCGGAGCGTTTTTTGTTCAACTCATTAACCCGGGATTCCAGTTGTTTGATTTTGCCTTTTGAGGCCACATACGTTGAGAGAGATTGTCCTAATGCTTTCAATTTTGCCAAATTGGATGACGTTTTCTTGGCTGCCGTTACGTAATCTTCGAGTCCCTTTTTTGCCAGATCCAATACGGCCCGGCTTTTTTCAAACTTGGACCTTGCCAAATTAAGTTCACTCTGAATCTGTTCCATTTTATTCGACGTGTTTTTCTGAGCCTTTGTCAATTCGGCCCATTGGCGCTGAAGCCCTTGGAGCATCTGGAGGGATTCAAAAATTTTGGATTTTTCTGAGATGTTCAGGTTTAGTTCATTTAATTTTGCATCCAAATTTTTCAAATATTCGGTCGTTGTATTTTCTCTCTTGAGCAGTTCAACTAGGTTTTCCCGAGCCTTTTCCACCATTTCATGTAATTCCCTACGCCTTTTTAATCGATCCGGGTGTTGTTGATTCATAGCCTCAAGCTGCGCCAGCAGTTTGCTTCGTTCCTCCAATATAGTGATCCGTTCATTACTAGCACCCCTAACAGCCGCCGAAAAAGTTTCTGCATCTTCTGGTGTTTGAGGCATAATCATTCTCACCGAAATGCCAGCATCTTCCAATGCCCTCAAGACAACATCATAGGAGATAGCTCCCTCACCCAACCTTTTACGAATCACCTCTATTCGCGCATCCTGTTCAGCAAGTCTTGCCATTATTTCTGATACCGTTCTCTCAGCTTCACCCAATTTGGCCTGTGCCTGGCTCTCTCTTTTCTTTGCCTCTTTCGTAACGTCTTTGGCTTTATCAAAACATCTCTGGATATACCCGGAACCAGCAAGATATGACAAGATCCTGGAACGTTTGGCAATATCATCACCCTGAACAAAGTCCCGCATAGTATTTTGGGAGAGAAGAACAGTCGCTCTAAATAGCTCAGCCACTCTTGAGACGTCTCGTCTTGGAGGAAAATAATGTTCATTCACAAAGAAATCATACAACAATTCACTATGGCTTCTCCAATTGCCGCTTGACTCTATGTGAACATTAAAATTAGTCCGATCGATGTCAAGTTTAACCCAATCGTCAGTATCACCCTTAAAGCCGACGCGGATCGTGCCATTTTCATCAGATAACACATGCGGAAGGTAGTAAGGTGGTCCGGTTGATTCCTGATCAAAGCGTCCAATACTGCCGAGCAGTGCAAATTCCAGGGCATCAAAAATAGCTGTCTTGCCAACACCGTTCCGTCCATAAATGGCAACAACATCGGCAGATAAATCAATCCCAACCTGCCGGAAGCATCTGAAGTTCTCCAATGCAATTCGATTAATTCTCATCAGACTTCACCTCGTTTTTGTACTCTCCGGCCAAAAATCTATCGAGAATTGCCACTGGTGATCGACTTGATAAATCTTTTAATAGATGATGAGGCATCCCATACTTACTCAAAACAACTCCAGCATCCGGTACTTTTGTGTCTGTTTTCTTCGGTTGAACTACCACTTTCAAAAATGGGGTGTCCATGAGAGCTTCCTCCAATGTTCTTCCTTTTTGCTCGATGCATATTTTGCGGCATACGTGTGTATCGTTAACAATAGTCTGTAAACCACTTAGTTCCGACACATCAATATCCAAAACAATAAAAATTAAATATAGGTCCTTTTCCATGCCGATAGCTTTATTCTCCCGTAGATCTGACATTTGCAACTGGCAGTCCGTCCAACAGGATACTACGTCGCTTGTGCTGCCCGCGATGACCACACCGACCGCTGCATACCCACTGACGAAGATACCATTCAGGCCAGCTTCTTCCATGTCGTGTGAGAGAGTGATCTCTTTCCATTCAGCCTTTTTGAACACAGATAAGATTTTTTCCGTATCGTCCTTCATGATAGTTGCGCTCCAACAATTTGCTTTATACGCTC